>CAJMSO010000023.1 GCA_905216075.1 uncultured bacterium
CCGACCGCATCTGCTCGATCGAGTGGGTGGACCCGCGCCACGAGTCCATCGCGTGGGCCGTGCTCTCGACGCCGCCGGGCACCGACCCCACGGCGTGCATGGATGCGGCACGCGCGGTGTGCCCCGAGGCAGCGTCGCTTGTCAGCGCCGGGCGCATTTCGTCGACGAGCAAGCACCCCACCGAGACGAACATCGTGTTTATGCTCGATACCCTCGAGCTCTACACCATCAAGCGCCGCATGCGCGCCGCACAGGCCAAGCTACGTCAGGATCGGTCGCTCGACGATGAGGCGCGCCGTGTGCTGACGATGCAAGCGATGCAAGATTCTCAGCGTCAACGCGAACTGCAAAAGTCGATCGGCGGCGTGGCGGACC
The DNA here is from genome assembly GCA_905216075.1 of uncultured bacterium. Taxonomy (GTDB): domain Bacteria; phylum Actinomycetota; class Coriobacteriia; order Coriobacteriales; family Coriobacteriaceae; genus Collinsella. The sequence goes on from CAJMSO010000023.1 coordinate 376, forward strand.
CGTTCCGTTTGATCGGCCTGGAGGCCGCGGGCACCGAACAAGCCTAGATGTTGTGGTCAACCAGCGTATTCTCGCCTATATCCAGTCTTCTTTTTGGGTATAGACGTCAATGTGTGTGCTAAAGTATTGAGTCCTGTGGACTATGAAGGGAGAATCTGTGCCAAAAAAGACTGAGAGCACGGGTACTGGGCTGGAATCCTACGTTGCAAAGCTCATGGGCAACGGCTCAAACAGGACTTCGGTAACCGAGGACGAGATTCAGGTCGCCCTGAAGGATATCGATGTTTCTGACGAGCAGCTCACCGCGGTGTATTCCGCGCTGCGCAACAGCGGCATCCAGATTATCTCCGCGAGCGGTAACGACGACGCCCCCATGGACGTCGACGATGACGATAACGATACCGATACCGACGATTTCGATGACGACGACGAGCACGATTCCGGCTCGCTCGACGATCACGAGCTCAAGATGGCCCGCCAGGCCGACGCCGAGATGGGTTCTTCCAAGAGCAAGAAGAAGCGCACCGTGCGCACGTCCCGTTCGCGTTCGCGCGTGCGCGGCATCGATGCCTCCACGGTGATGCTGACCGGCGACCCGGTCCGTATGTACCTCAAGGAGATCGGCAAGGTCGACCTGCTGACCGCCTCCGAAGAGGTCGATCTGGCCATGAAGATCGAGGCCGGTCTCGATGCCACCGAGAAGCTCGAGGCTGCCGATGCTGGTGAGCTCGAACTCACGCGTGCCGAGATGCGTCGTCTTACGCGCATTGAGAACGTGGGCCTCGAAGCCAAGCAGGCGCTCATCAGCGCAAACCTGCGTCTGGTCGTCTCCATCGCCAAGCGCTATGTCGGCCGCGGCATGCTGTTCCTGGACCTGATTCAGGAGGGCAACCTCGGTCTGATCCGCGCCGTCGAGAAGTTCGACTACCAGAAGGGCTTTAAGTTCTCCACGTACGCCACGTGGTGGATCCGTCAGGCCATCACGCGCGCTATCGCCGACCAGGCCCGTACCATCCGTATTCCCGTGCACATGGTCGAGACCATCAACAAGCTCGTCCGCGTGCAGCGTCAGCTTCTCCAGGACCTGGGTCGCGACCCGACCCCCGAGGAGATCGGTGCCGAGATGGACATGAGTGCCGACCGCGTCCGCGAGATCCAGAAGATCTCGCAGGAGCCCGTGTCGCTCGAGACCCCCATCGGCGAGGAAGAGGATTCCCAACTGGGCGACTTTATCGAGGACTCCCAGGCCATCGTTCCGCCCGATGCCGCCAGCTTCTCCATGCTGCAGGAGCAGCTCACCCAGGTGCTCGATTCGCTTGCCGATCGTGAGCGCAAGGTTATCGAGCTGCGCTTTGGCCTTGTCGACGGACATCCCCGTACGCTCGAGGAAGTCGGCCGCGAGTTTGGCGTCACGCGCGAGCGCATCCGCCAGATCGAGTCCAAGACCCTGGCGAAGCTCCGCCACCCGAGCCGCAGCAGCAAGCTGAAGGATTACATCGAGAGCTAGTCAAGCAAGAAGCGCCCTCAAGCACATCCGCTTGAGGGCGCTTTCATGTAGTCGTTGGGGACGTTCTTGAATGACTAGTCGTTTAAGAACGTCCCCAATGACTGGGTCGTCCCCAATGACTAGGTCGGAAAATTTCTTAAAAAAGTTCTTGCCCTAAGCTGATTCGTCCGTATAATAAACTTCGTTGCTTGAGAGCACGCACCTATTCCTCGGTAGCTCAATGGTAGAGCACGCGGCTGTTAACCGCGCTGTTGTAGGTTCGAGTCCTACCCGGGGAGCCAGAATTTTCCAGCCCTTTCTGTTGGGCTTTAAATTCCTCGGTAGCTCAATGGTAGAGCACGCGGCTGTTAACCGCGCTGTTGTAGGTTCGAGTCCTACCCGGGGAGCCAGGTTGTAAAACCCGTCGCAATGCGGCGGGTTTTTTCATGCCGCGACCACTTGACTCGAACGTTGCCATATCAACATTTCGTGTCGAGGATGTAATCCCGCGACCCACCACCTCAACATGGCGCGGTCGTTGTAGAATATTGCAATGATTGCTCCCACGACATGGTGCCGCGAGCACCAGATAAGGAGATTCTTGTGTCTGAGACCATTAACGGCAGCCTGAGCGTCTCGAACGACGTTATTGCCGATATTGCCGGTTATGCCGCGATGACGTGCTATGGCGTCGTCGGTATGGCTGAGCAGCTCCAAGGCGCCGAGAGCGTGCGCCTGCTTGCCGGTCAGCGCCTCCGCAAGGGCGTGCTTGTCTCCGCCGACGAGAACGGCCTTACGGTCGATCTTCACGTCGTGCTCGAGAACGGCGTCAACATGAAGTCCGTCTGCCACAATCTTTCGAGCTCCGTTGCCTTCACCCTGCAGGAGATCGCCCAGATCGATCCCGCCAGCCTTAAGATCGGCATCCATATCGACGCGCTCAAGAGCCGTCTGAACTAGCATCCGAAAACGGAGATTCAAATACCCATGATTGCAAAGACCATTCGCACCTGTTTTCCGATCGCTGCGGCTGCCGTTTCCGACAAGGCCGAGGAGATCAACAAGCTCAACGTCTTCCCCGTACCCGATGGCGATACCGGCACCAACATGTCGCTCACGCTCGCCTCGGTGACCAAGGAGCTCTCTGCCCTTCCCGCCGATGCCGATATGGAGGCCATCGCCGGTGCCATCACCCACGGCTCTCTCATGGGCGCTCGCGGTAACTCCGGCGTTATTACCTCGCAGATTCTTCGCGGCGTGGCCGAGGGTCTTGTCTCTGCCGACGAGCCTATTACGTCCGCCAACATTGCCTTCGCCTTCCGTCGCGCCGTCAAGGTTGCCTTCCAGGCTGTCCGCAAGCCCATCGAGGGCACGATCCTCACGGTCCTGCGCGATGTCTCGACCAAGGCCGATGAGTGCGAGAAGAAGAAGTTCTCGGCCGAGGATGCGCTCGATGCTATCGTCGTCGAGGCGTACCAGTCCGTTGCTCGCACGCCCGACCTGCTGCCCGTTCTGAAGGAGAACGGCGTGGTCGACTCCGGCGCCTTTGGCTTTGCCATCTTCCTGGAGAACTTTGTTGCCGCCGCGCTTGGCCGCAGCACCGTTGTCGAGGATTTCTCCGCCACGTTTGATTCCGCTGGCTCTGCCCGCGATGCGGCCCTTGGTCGCGTTGAGATCGAGGCTAACGACGACTGGGAGGGCTCGGAGTTCCGCTACTGCAACGAGTTCCTCTTTAAGGCCGACGCCCCGTTTGACGAGGACGAGTGCCTTAAGTTCCTAGGCTCCATGGGCGACTGTGAGCTGCTCGTGGGCGCCTATCCCGACTACAAGATCCATGTGCACTCCAACACCCCCAACCTGGTGCTCGAGCACATGCTGCAGCTCGGTCAGATCTATGAGGTCTTTATCCACAACATGGAGATGGAGGCCCACGACCGTACCGCCAAGATCCACGAGGATCAGGAAAAGGCCGTCGAGCCCGCCAAGGCGCTGGGCTTTGTCGCCGTTGCCGCCGGTTCCGGCGAGGCCGACATCCTCAAGTCCCTTGGCGTCGACGTGGTCGTCTCCGGTGGCCAGACCATGAACCCCTCGACCGCCGACCTGCTGGGCGCGGTGGACCAGGTCAACGCGACCTCAGTCATCATCCTGCCCAATAACGGTAACATCCGCATGGCTGCCGAGGCCGCAGCTTCTGCCTGCACCGACAAGAAGGTCGCCGTCGTTCCCACCAAGACCGTTCCGCAGGCCTTCTCCGCGCTGTTTGCGGTCCTGCCCGATTCCGAGCTCGAGGATGCCGTCGCCGCTATGGTCGACGCCATCAGCGAGGTCCGCGATGGCGAGGTCACCCGTGCCGTGCGCGATTCCAGCGCCTCCGACGGCTCGCCTATTCACTCCGGTGACGTCATGGGTATCATTGCCGGCTCCATCGACGTGGTCGGCTCCGACGTGAAGCAGGTCACGCTCGACTGCATCAACCGCATGCAGGAGGAAGAAGAGGGTGACGCGCTGACGATTCTGGCCGGCGAGGAGCTGTCCGATGAGGCCTTCCAGGAGATCGTCGACGCCATCGAGGAGGCTCAGCCCGATCTGGAGATTGACGCCCATCGTGGCGAGCAGCCGCTCTATCCCGTGATCTTCTCGATCGAGTAGGCAACTGCCCATGTCCGAGCTGTGCTCCGTGCCGCGCGTCTCGGAGCGCTTTGCCCAGAGCAATGCGCTCGACGAGGATATCGCGCGACTCAAATATGTTTCGGGTAAACGTGAGGAGGCCCTTCGCCGTCTGGGAATTCGGACGGTGGGGGACCTCCTTCTCCATATCCCTCATCGATACCTCGACTTTACCCGTTCTTGGTCTATCGAGATGGCGCCCATCGGTACCGTGTGCACGATTGTTGCCACGGTCGATCGTATCGTCCAAAAACAGCCCCGCCCGCGTATGCAGGTGACCGAGGTCTCGCTGGTGGATGAGACGGGTGTGCTGCAGGTCGCCTTTTTCCGCCAGCCCTGGATTGCCCAGCAGCTTAAGCAGGGCGACCGCCTGGCCGTGATGGGCAAGGTCGAGTTTGCCTACGGTTTTAAGCAGATGGCCTCGCCGCACTTTGAAAAGCTCGAGGAAGGGCGTGCCGCGGGCACTATCCTGCCGGTCCATTACGTGAGTGATGGCGTGAGCCAGGCGTGGATGCGCCGCATCGTAAGCGGCGCGCTCGAGGTCGTCGGCAATCCCTTTGATCCCATTCCGGCACCGCTGCGCGTTAAGCGTCGCCTGATGAGCAATGCCCGCGCGCTGCGCTCAATCCATTTTCCATCGAGTATGGCCGAGCGCGATATCGCGCGCGCACGGCTTGCCTACGAGGAGTGCCTCTACCTGCAGCTAGCGCTGCGCCTGCGCAACGACGGCGGCCTGGTCGATGTGGTGCCCTATGCCCACACCGCGGGCGAGCACCTGGCCGTGCTCAAGCAAGCCCTGCCGTTTTCGCTGAGCGACGAGCAGGAGGCCGCGTTCCAAGATATCCTGCACGATATGTGCGATGGCGGGCGCGTGATGAACCGTCTGCTGCTGGGCGATGTCGGTACCGGTAAGACCGCCGTTGCCGCCTGCGCGCTGGCTGTGGCTGCCGATAGCGGCACGCAGGCCTGCGTTATGGCGCCCACGGGCGTGCTGGCGCGCCAATATGCCGATAAGACCGGCCCTCTGCTCTCGCAGACCGGCATGTCCTGGGCGCTTCTGACGGGTGCCACTCCGGCGGCCGAGCGCGAGCGGATCCATGAGCAGCTGCAGTCCGGCGAGCTCGATGTCCTCTTTGGCACCCATGCTGTTCTTTCCGAAGACGTGAACTTTAAGCACTTGTCGCTTGTTGTCATCGACGAACAGCACCGCTTTGGCGTAGGCCAACGCAACGCACTACGCGCGAAGGGCCCCGGTGCCGATCTGCTCGTTATGACGGCAACGCCCATCCCGCGTACGCTGGCGCTTTCGGTCTACGGCGATCTGGACACGAGTATCATCCGCCATCGGCCAGTCCCTGGCGCTGGCGTGACGACACGCGTGCTCACCGAGTCGAGTCGAGACCTCGCCTATGGCGCCATTCGCGAGGCTCACGAGAAGGGGCAGCAGGCCTACGTGATTTGCCCGCTCGTGGAGCCGAGTGACTCGGCCGATGAGCTGGAGGACGTGCCCGGTATCGCCCGCGACGACGAGGTTCAAAAGAGATTACGTCAGGCAGGCCGCCCACGTTGTGGTGGCTCTTGATGCGTCTGGCGCTGCCGGGTCTCACTATCGAGCGCCTTCACGGCCGCATGCCGGCGGGGGAGAAGGATCGGGTCATCGATGCCTTCAAGCGTGGCGAGATTGACGTGCTCGTCTCGACTACGGTGGTCGAGGTGGGCGTCGACGTGCCCAATGCCACCGTCATGGTTATCGAGAATGGCGAGCGCTTTGGTTTGGCTGCCTTGCACCAGCTGCGCGGCCGCGTGGGCCGCGGCAGCGTGTCGGGCACCTGCCTGGTTATGACGCACTCCAAGGGCAACGGCGGCGCATCGGCGGCACAAGACCGTCTCCAGTCGCTCGAAAAGACCTCGGACGGCTTTACGCTCGCCCAGATGGACCTGCGTCTACGCCACGAGGGTGAAATCCTGGGTTACCGCCAGCATGGCGGCGTGACCTTGCGCTTTGTTGACCTCGATGCCGACGAGGAATTGATCGAATGGGCCCATTTGGACGCGGTCGAGCTCTTGCGGTATGCTTGCAACCTTGACTCCGTGGCGACGCGTCCTCTGCGCGATGCGGTCGCCATGCGGTATCGACACATCTTTAAGGAGGTCAGCGGAGGATGAGAATCATCGGCGGCGAATGGCGCGGTCGTAAGATCGAGGAGCCCCGTGGTCGCGATGTCACCCGCCCCACGACCGATCGCGTGCGCGAGGCGTGCGCATCTATGGTCATGTCGGCATTCGACTTCGATCTGGACGAGGTCCGCGTGCTGGATGCCTTTGGCGGCTCCGGCGCCTTGGGCATCGAGATGCTCTCGCGTGGTGCCCGCTCGCTCACCACGTTCGAGATCGATCGCAACGCTGCTCGTCTGATTACCAAGAATATCGAGTCGCTCTGCCGCGACCGTGCACGCTGGCGCGTGGTGACGGGCGACGTGCTGGCAAGCGCTTCGCGCGGCCGCGTGCTGGGCGGTCCCTTTGACCTGGTTCTGCTCGACCCGCCCTATGCTTTTGGTGCTGAGCCGGTCGAGGAGCTGCTACAGAACCTAGCTCAGCAAGGCTTGCTGGCGCAGGGTGCCTACGCGCTCTTTGAGCACGCCGCGGCCGATACGGGCGCTCACCCGGCCGGCTTTGAGACCATGCGGGAGAAGCGCTATGGCATAACCTCGGTCGACCTGCTTCGTTGGGTTGGCAACGGCGAGGATGATGGCAACGATAGCGACGCACCCACGGAGGATGCCCATGAGTGACACCATTAACCGCGTAATCGTCCCGGGCACCTTCGATCCCATCACGTTTGGCCATATCGACGTCATTCGTCGCGCCCGCCGCATTTTTCCCAGCGTGATCGTGGCCGTTGCCGAGTCGCAGGGCAAAAACGGCGTCGGCACCACGTTTAGGCTCGACGAGCGCGTGGCGCTGGCCCGTGAGGCGCTCGGTGATATTGACGGCGTCGAGGTGCTGCCCTTCACCGGCCTCTTGGTCGATTTTGCCCGCGAACAGGGAGCAGGAGCCGTGGTCAAGGGCCTGCGTGCCATGACCGACTTTGAGTATGAGCTGCAGCAGGCCGACCTCAACTACCGCCTGGATAACGAGCTGGAGTCCATCTTTGTCATGAGTGCGCCGCAGTACGGCTATATTTCGAGCTCGGTGGTTCGCCAGATTGCCTCGCTCGGTAGCGACGTCTCTAATTTTGTTCCGTCCAATGTGGTCAAGGCGCTCAAACATCGCTTTTCGTGACGTTTTTTAATGCCTGGTGGCATGTGGTAAACTAACACGATGATATGTTACCTATGAAAGGAGACCGGATGCCGGGCGAGAATTTTCCTGGCGACAGGATCGTGAGTCTTGTCGACGAGCTCGAGGGGCTCATCGAAGAGGCTAAGACGCCGTTCGGCAAGAACGCCCAGATGAAGGTTATCGACGCCGACGTCTTCTTTAACATCCTCGACGAGATTCGCATGAGCTATCCCGAGGAATGGCAGAAGTCCCGCCGTATCCTCAAGGAGCGCGAGGAGCTTATGGCTTCCGCCGCCGCTCAGGCCGATTCCATCATCGCCGATGCTCAGCAGCAGGCCCTCACCATTGCCGGTGAGCAGGAGATCGTCCGCTTAGCGCAGCAGCAGGCCGACGATATCCGCGACCGCGCCCAGCAGTATGAGCGTGAGACGCGCTATGCTGCCGAGGATTACGCCGAGCAGGTCTTTACGCACCTCGAGGAGAACCTCAAGAGCCTGACCGGCACCGTCACCCGTTGTCGCCAGCAGCTTAACGAGGGTGCCGCCCAGCAGAATGGTCAGTGGTAATGGCTGAGTTCCCGAGCGTTACCGTCGATCTTTCCGAGCAGCTCGAGTTTCCTGGAGATTCGTATCCGCTGACCGGTAAGGTCGATGTCGCCACCTACACGGTGGGCGAGAAGGAGTACCAGCTTCAGGACGGCATCGACTACGACGTTGTCTTTACCAATGCCGGTACCGGTGTCTTGCTCACCGGTATGGTCCGCGCGCACGCCACTGGCGAGTGCGACCGTTGCCTGGAGCCCGCTTCGTTTGATATTGCCGGTGAGATTGAGGAGTTCTACCTCTTTGATGAGCCCGAGGATCCCGAGGCCTACGAGGACGGCTACGAGCTCCTGGGTGAGGACCGTATCGTCGATCTGGGTGAGCCCATCAATGACGCGGTCGTTATGGACACGCCGTTTGTGGTGCTCTGCAAGCCCGATTGCCGTGGTCTGTGCCCCACATGCGGTTGCAATCTCAACGTCGAGCAATGCGATTGCGCCGCCCAGGCAGAGGCAGAATGGGCCGCTGCCACGGAAAATCCATTTGCAGCATTGAAAAATCTCAAGCTTGATGAGTAAAACTGTGGTAGTATCGCTACTTGCGCGTAATCGCCACACTGGATAGTTCATAAGGAAGGTCACTATGCCCGTACCTAAACAAAAGCAGGGTCGTATCCGCACTCACACCCGTCGTTCCGCCAACATGAAGATCTCGGCTGCGGCTCAGTCCACGTGCCCCCGTTGCGGCGCTGTCAAGCTTCCGCACCACGTGTGCCCCAGCTGCGGTTTCTACAAGGACCGCGAGGTTATCGTTACCGAGTAACGGTATACTCTGGATGCGATGCCGTTCCAAATGGAACCACAATGGCCGGCTCAATGAGTCGGCCATTTTTGTATAAGGAGCATGTATATGAGTAACGTTCGCGTTTGTGTAGACGTTGTGGGCGGAGACGAGAAACCTCAGGTTGTTCTCGATGGTATCGAGGCTGCGCTTGCCGCCGATCCCGATATCGAGGTCTTGGCGACTGGCCCGGCCGAAATCGTCAATCCCTTTGCAGCTTCCCATGCACGTGTTGAGGCCCTTGAGGCACCTGACGTTATCGCCATGGATGACGATCCCATTCGCGCCGTGATGACCAAGCGTAAGTCGTCGATCGTGCTTTCTTGCCGCGCCATTAAGAAGGGCAACGCGGATGCGTTCTTCTCCGCCGGCTCGACCGGTGCCATGACCGCCGCTGCCACCGCCTACGTGACGCCGTTTAGGTATCAGGCCGAAGGCAAGAAGCAGCCGGTGCGCCCCTGTCTGACCAATGCGCTGCCCAATCGCGCCGGCGGTCTGACGGTGCTGTGCGACATGGGTGCCAACCCCGATGTCGAGGTTGACGATATGGTGCGTTTTGCCCAGATGGGCAGCGCCTATGCCCGCGTCGTCCTGGGCATCGAGCATCCCCGCGTCGGTCTGCTTGCCAACGGCGCCGAGGACGAGAAGGGTTCTAACTTTACCAAGGCCTGTTTCCCTGCTATGAAGGCCGCCGTTCCCGGCTTTGTTGGTAACTGCGAGGGCACCGACCTCACCTCAGGCAACTTCGATGTCGTCGTTGCCGATGGTATGTCGGGCAATATTGCGCTCAAGGCCACCGAGGGCGCTGCCAAGTTTTTGCTGCAGGAGCTCAAGGGTGTCTTTATGTCTTCGCTCGGCACCAAGATTGCCGCGCTGCTCATCAAAAAGCAGATGCGCGAGATTAAAGCCAAACTTTCGGGCGACGCCAAGGGCGGCGCGATTCTTTTGGGCCTGCGCGGCGTGGTCCTGATCGGCCATGGTGCCACCTCGGTCGAGGCTGTCAAAAACGGTGCGCTCGCGGCGGCCGAAGCCGTGCGCGCCGGGCTGGTCGAGAATGTCGCCAACTCTATGGACGGTATCGTTTTATAAGAGCGAGTTAGAGCGCTGTTATGTGCTTCGCGGTGCACGTCGTGGGGTAGAATCAGAACCGTGTCTTGGTACCGCCCGGGCGGTACCATTCTTTTGGTATTCATGCACTATGAGAGGAAGCGCTATGGACCGCTCCGAAATCTTCGACAAGATCGCCGAGGTCGCTGCTGACGTTCTGGGCGTCGATGTTGCCGAAATTAGCGAGGAGACCACCTTTGACGACCTCGATGCCAACTCGCTCGAGCGCCTGCAGCTGGTTACGGCTATCGAGGACGAGTTCAACCTCGAGATCGATGACGAGACCCTACTCTCGCTCAACTCTGTCGCCGACGCCGTCGACGCGATCGAAAACGCCAGGGAGGCCTAGGTCTTGGCTTTATCCGAACGACTTACGCGTGCCCAGGAAATCCTGGGGCACGAGTTCAATAATAAGGTGCTGCTGCGCGCGGCCCTTACGCATCCCTCGGCAGTCGAGGGCCAGCCGGTTTCTGCCAGCTATGAGCGCCTTGAGTTCTTGGGCGATTCCATTTTGGGTGCTGTGGTCGCACGCTCCCTGTTTGAGTCCTATCCTGAGTTTGACGAGGGCAAGCTCACGCGCCTGAAGGTGTCGCTTGTCTCGGGCGCTACGCTGTCCGAGGTTTCTCACGAGCTGGGCATCGACGACATCATCATCTTTGGTGCCTCCGAGACCGGTACCGGTGCGCGCGGCCTGCATTCGGCGCTCGAGAACGTCTACGAGTCGCTCGTGGGCGCACTGTACCTGGATGCCGGCTGGGACGTTGCGGCGGAGTTTATCCATCGTACGCTTAAGCCGCATTTGGCTTCCGAGCGCGCCGAGCATCCCGCGAACCCCAAGTCGTTTTTGCAGGAGTGCGTGCAAGCCGACGGTCACGAACCCCCGGCGTACAAGCTCGTTGGCTCCGAGGGCCCGGCGCATGCGCCCACCTTTACCGCCGTGGTGTTGATCGATGGTATTCGTCAGGGTCGCGGCTCCGGCTCCTCAAAGAAGGAAGCCGAGGGAGCCGCCGCGCTCGAAGCGCTCGACCGCATGGGTTACACCACCAACGGCGTGATTCTGAACAAGAAGCACGTGTAAGCGAGGAACCGTGTATCTCAAGTCCCTCACGCTCAAAGGGTTCAAGTCGTTTGCCGACCGCGCCCATATGACGTTTGAGCCGGGCCTGACCGTCATCGTCGGTCCCAACGGCTCGGGAAAATCGAACATCTCTGACTCGATTCTGTGGGTCCTGGGCGAGCAGAGCGCCAAGCAGCTGCGCGGCCAGGCCATGGAGGATGTCATCTTCTCGGGCTCGTCAGCGCGCAAGCCGGTGGGTGTCGCCGAGGTCACGCTTGTGCTCGATAACTCGGACCATATGCTGCCCGTCGATTTTGACGAGGTCGCCATCACCCGTCGTATGTATCGCTCGGGCGAAAGCGAGTACCTCATCAACTCGAGCCCGTGCCGCCTGATGGACATTCAGGACATCTTGCACGATTCGGGCCTGGGCAAGGATACACATTCCATCATCAGCCAGGGCAAGCTCGATGCCATCTTGCAGAGCCGCCCTGAGGAGCGCCGTGCCCTCATCGAGGAGGCCGCCGGCATCTCCAAGCACAAGCGCCGCAAGGAGCGTGCGCTCAAAAAGATTAAGTCGATGGACGAGCACCTGACGCGTGCCCGCGACATCAATAAGGAAATCGCCCGTCAGCTGCGACCGTTGGAGCGTCAGGTCGATCGCGCGCGCAAGTACAAAGAGCTATCCTCGCGTGCGAACGAGCTTACGCAGATGCTAGCCGTCGACGAGCTGCGTTCGCTGCAGTCGCAGTGGAACGACCTGGAGAGCCGTTCCAAGGAAGGCGCCGCCGAGCTGGAGCTTGCGCAGTACCGCTTGGGCGAAAAGGAGCGCGAGCTCGAGAAGCTTCAGGTCATGCTCGAGGAAAAGGGCCTGTTTGTGGGCGACCTGGGCGAGCAGCGCCGTCATATGCAAGATGTGGTCGGCCGCATTAACTCCGACATGCGCCTGCTCGAGGAAAAGGGCCACAACATGGTGTCGCGCCTGTCTGACATGCGCGGGCAGATTTCGAGCTCCGAGCATCAGCGACGTCGCGTGTTCGAGGAGCTCGAGGACGCGCGTGCGCAGCTTGAGGAAGTGACCGGTGCGCACATGCAGGCCCAGGAGGACGTCGACGCCGCTGGTCCTGCCGCCGCTGAGCTCCACGAGCGGCGCGTGGCGCTCGACAATCAGATTTCGCAGCTTACGCGTGAGCAACGCGATGTGCAGCGCGTGGCCGATAACGCCGCGCTCGAGCTTGCCAAGGTGAAGGACTCGCTGAGCAATGCCGAGGTCGAGGACAACATGTATGCCTCGCGCCTGGAGCAGATTGACGAGCAGCTCGAGGAGGTCATGGCCTCGCTCGAGAGCCGTCGCGACCGCGCCGAGGAGCTTGAGGGCGCTCTTGAGGAAGCGCGCCAGGCTCAGGTTGATGCGCGTGAGGCCACCGAGACGGCACGCGCGGCCCTGAAGGACCTGCGTGCCCGCGAGAGTGAGGCGCGCAACAAGCTATCCGAGGTGCGCTCGGAGCTTGCCAGCCAAAAGAAACTCGATGCCCGCATGGCCGACAGCTCGCCGCTCGTGAGCCGTCTGGTGGGTGCGCTGGGCGACGATGTCTTGGGTCGTCTGGGCGACGTGCTGGAGGCCCCGCGCGAGCTTGAGGGCCTGGTTGAGCAATTGCTCGCCGGCGATATCGATGCGCTGCTGTTTGATGACGCCGCCACGCTTGAGCGTGCCGGTCGTGCGGCTCTGGACCAAAAGAAGGCCTCGGGCGAAGCACTGCTGGTGGCGCGCGGCGTGAGCGGCTCTACCGCCGCTGAGGGCGCTGCCGGTACCCGCCTGGTTGATCGTCTGTCCGTGCGCGCAGGCTACGGACCCGTCGTCGAGGCGCTGCTCGGCGGCTATTACGTCGTTGACGATCTTGCTGCCG
>CAJMSO010000024.1 GCA_905216075.1 uncultured bacterium
GCCGTCTACAACGTTGCCGGCACGCGGGCCGCCGCCGTCGCCGATGCCCCGGCAAGCTTTAAGGCCGCCTTTATCGACGAGCTCTACCGCGCGACCGCCCAGGACATCGCCGATAACCAACTCGAGCTCGAGGAGGCATAAGCCATGTCCGAGCCCGCAACCAATGCCGGCATGAACACACTCGTCGCCGTGGCCATCGCCCCGTGCGGCACCGGCGATGAACTGTCCGCCGAGGTCGCCGAGGTCGTGCGCGTCATTCGCGAGAGCGGCCTTCCCAACCGCACCACCTCGATGTTCACCGAGATCGAGGGTGACTGGGACGAGGTCATGCAGGTCGTGCGCGACGCAACCTTTGTGTTGGCGAGCAAGGGCATCCGCACCGAAGTCGTGCTCAAAGCCGATATTCGACCCGGATTTACCGACACCATGACCGGCAAGCTCGAGCGCATGGAAGCACAGATCAAAAAGCAGGAGGAAGCACGATGAGCATCCGCGACAACCTTGATATCTCGGCCTATCTGGTACTCGGCCCCGAAAACACGCTCGGGCGTCCCGTGGGCGATGTGGTGGCCCAGGCGCTCGACGCAGGCTTTACCTGCATCCAGGTGCGCTCCAAGGTGGCAAGTGCCCGCGAGATCATCGCGCTGACGGGCGACGCCGCGCAGGCAATCGCACAGGCCGGCAAGACCGGTCAGGTCGCCCTGCTGATCGACGACCGCCTGGACTGCGTACTCGCCGCGCGCGAGCAGGGCATCGCTGTCGACGGCGTGCACGTTGGCCAGAGCGATATTCCCGTCGAGGTCTGCCGCAAACTTTTGGGCCCCGATGCCATTGTGGGCCTTTCGGCCCGTTGCGAGGAGATGCTCGAGTACGTCAAGACCGCCGACATGAGCCTGGTCGACTACCTGGGCATCGGCCCGCTCCACGAGACCGAGACCAAGCGCGACTGCGGACGCGCGGCCGACGGCTCTATCATCACCAAGAGCTTTGAGGACCTGGCCGCGCTCCATGCGGCAAGCCCCGTGCCCATCGTGGTGGGCGGCGGCGTCAAGACGGCCGACCTGCCGCAGCTCAAGGCCACCGGCGTCGATGGCTTCTTTGTGGTGAGCGCCGTCTGCAGTGCCGACGACCCCTGCGCCGCCGCCAAGGAGCTCGTCGACACCTGGCAGCAGGCATAGGCATAAGCCGAGCAGCTGATCCGCAGCCTCACATCTTTAGCAATAGAAAGTGCATCCCAGTTTGGACCTCCATTCCGGGATGCGCTTTCCGCCGAGTCCACGGCAGTTTGCCCTACTCTGCCAGATACGCTTCCAGCGCCGGCAAGGTCGCCTCCGCATCGCGGCGACCGACCTGGTAGATGCGCTCGAGCTCATCCGGTTCGCGGCACAGCGACGGCACCTTCACCGATTCGCTCGGCCGCACCACAAAGATTTCGCCGGCAGCCTCGCGACGTGCCAGGTCATCGAGCGTGGCATTGTAGACCTCATGCCGATGCTCAAGCGCTGCGACAAACTCCGGGGAGTGACGGAACACGCGCCGCAGCATGGGCATCACGCTGTTGGGCTGCTTCACAAAGCCCGCCGGCTGCGTGAGCACCACGATATTGCGGTCATACCCCTGCGCAAACAGCCATGCACTGGGAATAGAATCAGCCACGCCACCATCCAGATACTTATGCCCGTCAATAGCAACGGGACGCGTCGCCACGGGAATCGCCGACGATGCCCGGATCCACTCGATATCCCGCTCGTCGCCATAGGGCAGGTCATGGTAGACGGCCTTGCCCGTCTCGATATCGGTACACACGCACGTAAACCGCATGGGGCAGGCGCGATATGTCTCCAAATCGATGGGATCGCGCTCGATGGGCACCTCGTGATAGGCAAAATCGGCATTGAACATATCGCCAGTTCGCAGCCAGCTTACTACACCTGCATAGCGTTTATCGGCGCAATAGGCCTTGTTATAGCGAATGGCGCGGCCGATCTGACGCGATTTAAAGTTGTAGCCAAACGCCGCGCCCGCCGAGACACCCACCATATGGTCGCAAGTCAAACCGTGCTCCATCCAAACGTCGAGCACGCCCGCCGTATACATACCGCGGTAGCCGCCTCCCTCGAGTGCCAGCCCCACCGTGCGCGTCATAGTTGGCTGTGCCATGCGACCATCTCCGTCCCCGCAAATATAAACGGAACAAGTATACCCATCAACATATACCGCCCCAGTCGCATTTTTATCGAACATCGCATCATCGCGCTGCCGTTTGTCGAATAATAGCCACCCACAGCATGTGCACCCCTATATAATTTTGTACTGTTGTTTATACTACTCAGCAGTTATCAACAGCGAACATTAGCCGGCAAAGTAACCCAACAACGCAGCAAGGCGGGGGCCCGGATACACGCAAAACGCTGAGCAACGATGCGTGTACACAACGAGCTCGCCCGACGCAATCCGCCCCGACCTCAGAAAGCCGCTTAGAACATGGAAACTGTCAGCAATTACACCGAAACGCTCGAAAAGACCGTCCGCGACCTTCTCGAGCGTCAGGATGATCTGATTAGGACCGCCTTTACCGACCAGCTTACCGGACTTGGCAACCGCGGCGGCTTTGCCCGTTCCCTCGAGGAGCTCTGGGAGCAGGACGCCCCCGTTACCATGGCGTTCATCGATATCGACAATCTCAAGCACTGCAACGATGTCTTTGGCCACGACGAGGGCAACCGCTATATCTTGCAGGTAAGCCTTTATCTCAAGCTGTATATGAAGGTAGACGAGGCGGCATTTCGTCTGGGAGGCGACGAGTTTGCCATCCTATCTACGATTGCGACCGAGGACGACCTCGCCGAACGTCTGGAACACTGCCGAACGATCCTGCTCAAAAACAACGATTCCGAGATGCCCCACTCGTTTAGCTACGGAGTGGCACACGCCGACCCCGCCCTGGGCGAAGCCTCCAATCGCATGACACTCGATGCCGACCATCGCATGTACGACTACAAGCTACGTCATGCCATGCATCTTGATCGACGTAATATCGCGCAAGTCCACACCGACGACTTCGAAATAAGCGACCGTATTTTCGACGCCTTTTCGATGCTCAACGAAGGCCGTTATTTCTTTATCGAGAACTTGGACAAGGACCGCACCCTTTGGTCGCAAGGTGCCTTGCGCGATCTCGGTCTTCCTTCGGAGCACATAGACAGCTGCCGCGATTTCTGGAAGACGCGCGTCCATCCCGATGACCTCGAGGCCTACGCCAACGACATCAACCAGATCTTTAACGGCTCCAAACACCGCCGCGTCATGCAGTACCGCATGCGCAATGCCGCGGGTGACTACGTTCTCTGCCGTGCTCGCGGGTTTCGCATCGACGGCGACGGAAATGTCCCCTCGCTCTATGTCGGCGAGCTCGTCAACCACTCGCTTGCCGAAACCGTCGACGCCGCCACAGGCCTCGGAACGCAGCGCATGCTGGTCAACGCTATCGATGCCTGCCGTCGCGACCGCTGCGAGACGGGGCTTATAGCGGTGCGCATTCGTGGCACGGCGAATCTCAACGAGCTCTACGGGGCCGAGGCTGTCGACAGCATGCTTGCCGAATACGCAGGCCGCATGCTGTCGATCACCCGCGGCAGAAGCCGGGTCTTCCGTTCACGAAGCGTCCAGTTCGTCGTGCTCAGCAACGATTTGGACCACGAGGCATTCGAGCAACTGACCCGCCACCTTAAAGAGGCCGTTTTCGCTCCTGTTCAAATCGCAGGCGACACCATTACTCCCGTCTGCCTTGTCGTCCCGGCCTTTTACGAGCACTTAGCCCATCAAGCGACCGCCGTTTTAGGCGAACTCGACCGTCGCCTTCGCACGGCCGGCGGGCTTGTTCCCAACGACAGCCTCCCCATACCCGAGGCGGAGCGCAAAAGCGCCATCGCCGAACGTATCGACTCGCTCACGGGTCTCTATCGACCCAGCGAGTTTATGCGGCGCGCCAACGCATTTCTCGAGGCAAGGCGCGACGACACCTGGTGCATCGCCACCGTCGACATGGGTCACATGCGCCTGTTTAATGAATGGCACGGCCAGGCCGAGGGCGACCGCGTACTCGCCGATGTGGGCACGGTCCTCAAGGACATCGAGAATGCCGATATGGGCGTCGCAGGGTACTGGGGCCAAGATGACTTTTGCGTACTCATCCCCTTTAAGCACATCACCGTCCATCAAATCTACAACCGCGTTCGCGAGGCAGTAGCCAGGCATGATGACGGCGTAGGTTTTTGGCCGTCCATGGGCATTTACCCCATCGACTCCAATGAGGAGATCACCATCGATGCGCAGGCAAAGGCCATGTTTACCAATCGACGCGCCAAAAACGACTTCAAGGAGCGCATTGCTATTTTCCGCCCCGAAGAATATGAACACGAGATTGCGTTCCACCGCACGCTGACCGAGTTCCAGTACGCGCTCTCAAATGGCCGCATCACGTGCTACCTGCAGCCCCAGGTCGATATGGAAACCGGCGAGATCATTGGCGCCGAGGCACTTACGCGCTGGATTGACAAGGACGGCTCTCTCATTTCGCCCGCAACGTTTATCCCCGCACTCGAGGAAAGCGGCTTTGTGGTGACGCTCGACAAGTACATTTGGCAGGGTGTCGCCATATGGCTTCGCGAGCGTCTCGATCGCGATCTTCGCGTGGTTCCGGTCTCGCTTAATGTGTCTCGCGTGGACATTCTTGCCTGCGACGTTGCCGAGCATATGGGATCGCTCGCCGCCCAATACAACCTGCCGCCCGAGCTCATGCGCATCGAGATCACCGAGACGGCTTATACGGGAGAGTCCGAAGCCGTGGACAAACTGACAGCCGACTTGCACACCCGCGGCTTCTCGACCTATATGGACGATTTTGGCACCGGTCAGTCCACGCTCGCGATGCTCAAGAACGTCAACGTCGACGTCATCAAGCTCGACCGCACCTTTGTGCCCACCGACCGCGATCAAGGCCGCAGCGCGCAGATCGTGTCATCGATGCTCGAGATGGCGCAGTCGCTCCATCTGCCCATTGTAATCGAAGGCGTCGAGACAAATGAGCAGGCGAACATGCTACGACAAATGGGCGCCCGCTACGCTCAGGGCTTCCTCTACTACCGCCCCATGCCGGTGAAGGATTTTGAGGCATTGCTCGATGGCGGCAATAATAACTGATACGCTCGCGCGCAAAACGCCACCGTCGAAAGGGGCATTTGTCCCCATTGGCTAACTTATATCCCCAATCCAAACCGAATTGGGGATATGATACAAACCGTTTTTCCGCCCAAGGAGGTTATCCATCATGAACGAGTCGTACCGCATGGGCGAGCAATCGATTATTGCCTATCTTCAGCGACTTGCGAATGGCGTCTCGACCGCCGAACTCGATGTTGCCGCGCTGCCTGCAGATCTACGCGCCGTTGGTGAGCAACTGCAAAAGACGCATGCCATCCTGCAACAAGAGCGCCAGCTGCTTGAGCGCAACGCCTATATCGACCCGCTCACCAACTTGGGCAACCGCAGCGGACTCGACCGTCACGTCGAGCAGCTCTGGCGCAAAGGCGATCCCTTCACCTGCGCCTATATTGACATCGACCATCTCAAGCATTGCAATGATAGGTTTGGCCACGCCGAAGGCAATCGCTATATTCTGAGCATCTGCCGCACGCTCTCCGAAACCATGGAGCACAATGAGATGCTGTTCCGTATCGGTGGAGACGAGTTTGTGCTTATCTCGCTCTCCGCAAACGAGACTGAACTCGAGCAGCGCTTGGAGCAGGTGCGTGCCGGGCTGATCGAGGCGAGCTCAGGTGGCAAGGCGCCCATGATCGCCAGCTTTAGCTTTGGCTGCTCGCGCGTCGATCCACTTGCCGGCGACACGCGTCGCCAGATGACGATGGATGCCGATCGCAAGATGTATCGCTATAAGCTTATGCATCGTGTACAGCAACCGAAAGACAATGACGCACCACAACGCCCAATCGTCGATCAGCTTCCCTGCAACGACCGGGTGTTCCAAGCAATCTCCATGAGCTCCGAGATGCGCTATCCGTTCATCCTCAACCTCGATACGGGCGAATCGCAATGGTCGGTTAACGCCGTGCGCGATTTTGACCTGCCCTCCCAGCACCCTTTTAACTCGGTCGACATGTGGCTCGCCCGCGTTCATCCCGAGGACCGCGACAACGTACGCGCCGAGCTCGACATGGTGATAAACGGCACGTGGCACTTCCACTACATGCAGTATCGCGTAATGGATGCCACCGGAGCATACGCGCTTTGCGACTGCACGGGTTACCGCTTGGACGGCACCGATACCGAGCCCAGCATGTATGTGGGCATCATCATCAACCGAAGCCTAGCGGATACGACCGACTCGGTGACGGGCCTGGGCGATATTCACGCCCTGGTCAACGCCATTGGCGAAATGCGCCGCGTGGCGCGCGAGGCAGGCTTTATTGCCATTAAGGTTGACGATATCGCCGAGGTCAATGCCCGCTTTGGATTTGATGCAGGCGACCGCGTGCTCGCCGAAAGCGCCGCTTGCCTTATGGAATGCTCGCGCGGCAAGGGTCGCCTGTTCCGCTCGACGGGGCCGACATTCGTGGCGCTTTTCGACGACTTTGATCCCGAAGAGACCGACGCGATCGCAGACGAAATCGAGCGGTTCCTGGGTTCTCCCGTGCTCATCGGCTCGCTTGAATATCAGCCGCCCATTCGTGTGGCGACGCTTCATCTGGACGCTGTCGATCGACAGCCCGTTTCCATTTTGAACGAGCTCAAAGCGTTGCTCGGTAAAGCCGTGCAGGTGCCAGGTACCAAACTGGATTAGCACCGCGCCCGCACCGCCTCCCCCATCGTGCGATAATCCTCTGCAGAAGTCACCAACAGCAGAGGGAGTTTGTGATGAAGGTTCTTTTGGTCAATGGCAGTCCCAAGGCAAACGGCAACACCGCCCGCGCACTCGCCGAAGTCGCCGAGCAGCTCAATACCGAAGGCATTGATACCGAAGTGTTTCAGCTGGGCGCCAAGCCCATTCGCGATTGCATCGGTTGCGGTCAGTGCGGCAAGCTTGGCGGACGCTGCACCTTTGACGACGACGTGGTGAACGAGCTCATCGCTGCCGCCGAGCAGGCAGACGGCTTTGTCTTTGGCTCGCCCGTCTACTACGCGCATCCCAGCGGACGCATCCTTTCGGCCCTCGATCGCGCCTTCTATGCCGGCAGCAAGGCCTTTGCACACAAGCCGGGCGCTGCCGTCGCTGTCGCCCGTCGCGGCGGCACGTCAACGACCTTCGACGTACTCAACAAGTACTTCACCATCAACCAGATGCCCGTGGTTGCCTCCACGTACTGGAACAACGTGTTTGGCGCCATGCCGGGCGAGGCCGCCCAAGACGCCGAGGGCCTGGCCACCATGCGCAACATCGGCAAGAACATGGCCTGGCTCCTGCATTGTATCGAGGCAGGACAGGCCGCCGGCATCGAAGCCCCCGAAGCCGATCGCGAGCGCACCAACTTTATCAGGTAGAACGGCGGAACAAAATGATTCAGATTTTTGGCACCAAGAAGTCCTTCGACACCAAGAAGGCGCAGCGTTATTTTAAGGAGCGCCGCATTAAGGTGCAGTTTATTGACCTTAAGGAAAAGGAGATGAGCAAGGGCGAGCTCACGAGCGTGATGCAGGCGGTCGGCGGTATCGACAAGCTGCTCAACCCCAAGGCCAAGGACGAGGAGACGCGCGCGCTCATTCAGCATCTCACCCCCAGTCAGCGCTTCGACAAGCTGCTCGAGAACCAGCAGGTCTTGGCCGAGCCCATCGTGCGCAACGGCAAAAAGGCCACCGTCGGTTATTGCCCCGATGTATGGGGAGCCTGGGAGTAGCTTGTGTTATTTGCCGGCGCGTGGGTATAAGAGCAGGCGTTTGGCATAAGATTCAACTGTAAGCCATGTCTAACAAAGGAGGGCACATGCCCAACAAACCCGTGAAGATCATCATGCTTACCGGATACCTCGGTGCCGGCAAGACCACGCTGCTCAACCACATCCTCGCTAACGACGGCGGCATCCGCGCCGCCGTGATCGTCAACGATATCGGCGAGATCAACGTCGACGCCAGCCTTATCGCCGACGGCGGCCTTTCCGAGACCGATGACCTCATCCCGCTCACCAACGGCTGCATCTGCTGCACGCTTTCGGACGACCTGGCCAACCAGCTGCAGGGCATCGCCGATTCGGGCAACTTCGACTACATCATCATCGAGGCATCGGGCATTTGCGAGCCTATCCCCATCGCCTACACCATCTCGAGCTTCTGCGACGAGGCCAAGGTGGGCGGCGAGCCCAAGCTCGCGCTCGACAACATCGTGGCCGTGGTCGATTGCGCCCGCATGTACGACGAGTTCAACGGCGGTCGCGACCTGCTGGCCGAGGATATCGACGAGGACGACATCGAAAGCCTGCTCATCCAGCAGATCGAATTCTGCTCCACGCTGATCCTCAACAAGACCGATACCGTGACGCCCGAGCAGATCGCCGAGCTCAAGGCCATCGTGCGCAGCCTGCAGAAGGACGCCGTGATTGTCGAGGCCCAAAACGGCGAGGTCCCCATGGAGGAGCTGCTCGACACCGACCGCTTCGACTTTATGCGCGCCTACAACTCCGCCGCCTGGATCGAGGCCATGGAGCATCCCGAGGAGCACGACGACCCCGAGGTGCTCGAGTACGACATCGAGACCTTTGTGTACTCGCGCCGCAAGCCGTTTGACCTGCAGAAGTTCACCAATTTTGTTGAGCAGGAGTGGCCCGACGAGGTCATCCGCGTCAAGGGTCCGCTGTGGCAGACCGGCGATCCGGACATGTGCTACATGTTTGAGCAGGCCGGCCACCAGATGCGCCTGATGGAGAACGGCCTGTTTGTCGATTCGGCGCCCGAGGGCGAGAAGCAGAAGATCATCGACGAGAACCCCGAAATCATGCAGATTTGGGACGACGAGACGGGAGACCGCATGACAAGCCTGTGCATCATCGGCCGTCACATGGACAAGGACGCGCTCATCGCCTCCCTCGATGCCTGCCTGACCGACTGGCACCGCGCCTAGGTTTATTCAAGCGGGCATTTTCCGCCTACGTAGCCGCCAAACCACCACGAAGGTGCTCTTCGTGGTGGTTTTTCGTTCTGAGCCAAGGAGATTCATGTTCAACATTGTGCTGTATGCGCCCGAGATTCCGGCCAATACGGGCAATATCGGCCGCACCTGCGTGGTTGCCGGCGCCCGCCTGCATCTGGTGGAGCCGCTGGGGTTTTCACTCGACGACAAGACAGTACGTCGCGCCGGCCTGGGCTACTGGCAAAACTTGGACGTGACCACCTATGCCGGCTGGGAGGATTTCCTTGCGCGCAACGGTCTCTCCCCTGCCGACGAACGCCTGCATCTGCTGACCAAAAAGGCACGCCGCACCTATGCGCAGAGTACCTACCGCGATGGTGACTACTTGGTCTTTGGCAGCGAGAGCTCGGGCATTCCCGAGCCACTGCTTGCCGTGGCGCCCGAGCGCTGCGAGCGCATCCCGATGCTGCGCGATTGCGACTCACTCGATAACGCCGAGGCTTGGGAAGCTCACGAGGAATCGCTGGGGCATACCGAGGACAGCCACGAGACCATCCTTCAACAGGACATCTGCGGCAACTTCGTTAACCCCGACGACTACCGCATCAGCGCGCTCAACCTCTCCAACAGCGCCGCCATCGTCCTCTACGAGGCCCTACGCCAGGCAGGCTTTCCGGGAATGTGACAAAGGGACTATCCTTTTGCCACATTCGAGCGCCACGTCGATGGCACACACGCCTAATTGATGCTCTAGATAAAGGCCCTCACTTTTAATCAGAATTAACTAAAGTAAAATGAAGTTAAACGGCGGTGTGAAAGGAGAGCCGTGTGAAATATCTCGAGAACCCGTTTACCCCCAGTTTTGGTGAGGTTCCTGCCCATCTCGCTGGCAGACAACAGATTATTCGGGATTTGGACCGCGCCTTCTTGAGCCAGCGCAGGCGCCCAGAATTGACCTCGATCTTCTCAGGCGCGCGTGGAACCGGTAAAACCGCTCTCATGTCATCGCTCGCGACAAGGGCGGAATCCCACGGCTGGATAGCCGTAAAGACGACCGCGCTCCCGGGAATGCTTGAGGAAATCGAGTTCGGGACGAAACGCGCCGCAGCCCATCTCATCGACTCGTCCTACCACTTCGAAGTCACCGGCCTCGGAATTGCACCGCTCGGCAGCATCGAGGTCAATCGCGTTCACGATGCCTCAACCTGGCGTTATCGCATGAGCGATATCATCGACCAGCTCAACGGGGCCGGTACCGGTCTGCTCGTCACGGTTGACGAGGTGGACCCGACACTCGACGAGATGATTCAGCTCGCAGCGACGTATCAGCACTTTGTGACCGATGGGAAACGCGTCGCCCTGCTCATGGCGGGACTTCCCAACAATGTCTCGACGTTGCTGAACCACAAGACGGTCTCGTTCCTTCGCCGCGCCCAACAATATCATCTGGGTCGCATTGCCGACTATGACGTGCGCGAGGCCTTGATTCGCACAATCCAGGAAAACGATCGCCTGGCAGATGCCGAGGGAATCGATTGAGCCGTTCGCTCGATCTCTGGTTTTCCCTTCCTATTGCAACTCGTAGGCTACCGTGCCTGGGATCTCACAAGCGATTCGAAGGAAATCTCGTCACGCGACTTTGACCTGGGAATCAAAATCGCGCGCGACGAGATGGACGACCGAATCCTCGCGGCAACCTATCGGGAACTCACTGCAGAGGACAAGCGATTCCTCATCGCCATGCTCGATGACGAAGAAGAGTCCACCACCGCCGACCTTATCGAGCGCCTTAAGCGTTCGCCGCAGCAGGTCTCCCGCTACCGACGCCGCATGATAGATGCCGGCATCATCGGAGAACGAGGACGAGGGCTCGTCGCATTTGAATTGCCATTCTTCCGCGACTATCTCGCGGCTCAATGCGTGAAATAGAAATCAATGTGACAAAGAGGCAGTCCCTTTGTCACATTGCCTATAGGTAGCGACCGGTAATGCTCTTGGAGCAGGCCGCGATGTCGCCCGGCGTGCCGGCGCAGACGATTTGCCCGCCCGCGTCGCCACCGCCCGGGCCCATGTCGATTACGTAATCGGCGTTACGGATAAGGTCGAGGTCATGCTCGATCACGACAACTGTGGCGCCCTTGGCAACGAGGCCGTCAAACACACTCAGCAACACCTGAACATCGAGCGGATGCAGGCCAATCGTGGGCTCGTCGAATACGAATACGGCATCATCCTGCACGCGGCCCATCTCGCTCGCGAGCTTGAGGCGCTGAGCCTCACCGCCCGAAAGCGCCGGCGTTGGCTCGCCAAGCGTGAGATAACCCAAACCCAGGTCGTGCAAGGTCTGCAAGCGCGCTTGAACTTTCTTAAGTCCCACCGTGGCGTCGAGGGCTTCGTCCACACTCATGTCCATAAGCTGCGGCAACGTAAGCAGGCTCCCGTCCTTGCCCTCGCGATGGATATGCGAAGCCGTGTCTGCATAACGTGAGCCGCGACATGCCGGGCAGACGATCTCGACATCGGGCAAAAACTGCACGTCGAGCGATATCGAGCCCGTGCCATCGCACGTAGGGCAGCGCAAGGCGCCAGTGTTGTAGCTAAAGGCACCCGCCTTGTAGCCGGCTGCCTTGGCCTCGGGCGTACGGGCGAAAGCGCGGCGCAGCTCATCATGGATGTCGGCATAAGTCGCCACCGTCGAGCGCACGTTGGCGCCGATAGGCGTAGCGTCAATCAGGTTTGCGCGGGCAATGCCTTCGGCATCGATCCAACGCACATGTTTTGGCAAGCGCTCGCCGGCTGCCTGCGCCTTGAGTGCCGGGATGAGCGTCTCGAGCACCAACGTCGTCTTGCCCGAACCCGAAACGCCCGTCACCGCGACAAGGCGACCGCGCGGGATATCGACTTCGAGCGGCTTGACGGTATGGATGGCATCGGTTGCCATGCGGATGTGACCCTGGTCGAACATTTCGTCGTCAGTCACCTGCGGGCGCAAGCGCTTGGGGTCTGCGCGCAAAAACGGGGCGATGCGGCTGCCCTGCGATTGTTCGACCTCGTCCACCGTACCCGCAGCGATCACATTACCGCCGCCTGCTCCGGCAACGGGGCCCATCTCGACCAGATAGTCGGCTTCCGCCAGCACACGTGTATCGTGGTCGACAACAACCACGGTGTTGCCGTCATCCACCAGATCGCGCATCACGCCTACCAGACCGTCGACATTTGCCGGATGCAAGCCAATCGAGGGCTCGTCCAGCACATAAAGCACGCCCGTCGATCGGTTGCGCACCACACGGGCGAGCTGCACACGCTGGCGCTCACCCGTGGAGAGCGTGGCACCGGCGCGGTCGAGCGAAAGATAATCGAGACCCAGGTCGACCAGACGACGGGCCGCGCTCAAAAACGATTCGCAGATATCCGTCGCCATGGGTTGCATCTCGGCCGGCAAGGATGCGGGCACCCCGCGCACCCACTCAATCGCCTCGCCCAATGTCATGGCCGCCGCCTGCGCCAGATTGATACCGCGCACCTGGGGCTGGCGCGCAGCCTCGGAGAGACGCGTGCCACCACAGTCACGGCATGGACCCTCGCGCAAAAAGCGCGCAACGCGTTTGAGGCCCTTGTCGTCCTTAACCTTGGCGAGCGCATTCTCAACGGTATAGACGGCGTTGTAATAGGTAAAGTCGAGCGGCGTGGCGCCCTCGCCGTTTTTGGGAACGTAGAGAATGTGCTTCTTAACCGCCGGGCCGTGGAACACGATATCGCGCTCTTGAGGTGTGAGTTGGCTAAACGGCACGTCGGTGCGTACGCCCATCTCGCCTGCCACCTGCTTCATCAGATCCCACATGAGCGTGCCCCAGGGAAGGACTGCGCCCTCGTTGATGGTCTTTGACTCATCTGGCACCAGGCTC
>CAJMSO010000025.1 GCA_905216075.1 uncultured bacterium
CCCGCCGTTTGGCCAATCTGCCGTTCAATTTCAAAGGCGCGACCAGAAGGTCAGCGCCTTTTCATTTCACGGCACCTTGGCTCAAACGGCAGACTCTCGCTGACTTTTGCTCAACCTGTGGGGTCTTCAAATTGCTAGAGCGTTGCTAAGTAATTCTTTGCGTCTTCTACGCTCATTGCTGCGACAGGCGCGTGTGAACAGAGTTTGGCATCGTTGGTGACCAGGAGATCTGCCTTTGCGCGCATTGTCGCAGCGATGATTAAATCGTCTTCGTAATCGCTATGGAGATTGCGCTGCTTGCTCGCCATCCATATGTCACTCAGGTCGCAGGGTACCGGCGTGGCAAGTTGCGACAACACGTCGAGGCAATCCCATGCAAGTGATGTCGCCGCCACGGCGGCATCTTGGGATAGTGAGCCATGCTCGCGCCGATACCACGCCTTATGTTCGCTCGAAATCAAATAGAACAGGTCTTTGGACGATGTCACCGCATACAGCAAATCAACCTGAGCCGCGCATGCATCACGTAGAAACTCAATCGCCGCCGAACGACCACGTCGTGAGGGAATGAAGTAATCGAGCCACACGTTGGTGTCAACCAAGATGCGCTTTGGATTCTCACTCACAGAGCCAGCTCATCTCCTCGCCGTAGCGATCCGCATAGGCATTCCGTTTGAGTTCTTCATCGCCCGAGGGCTGCACCTTAGCCAAGTCAATTTCCGAGTCACGACAAGCAGCAGCGAACAGTTGCGAACCCTGGTCGATGAGTTCGAGCTTGTGTTTGGCGACTTTCTCCCGCTCGCGCTGTTCCGCCCGGGCACGACTGGGCAGCAGGATATCCTCGAGCGCGCCGGGGCGATCGGCCAGTGACGCTGCAAGTTGCCAGAGCGCTCGCACCGCTTGGCTCGGCGTCATACCGGCCCTGGAGAGAGCGGCGTCCCCACTCCTTTTAAGATCGGCATCGAGACGCACGTTGATCTGAGCGGCTGTTGTGGTCATGACCCCTCCTTAATACTTCAAAACTATCATAAAACTCTATGGTAGATACGTAAAGCATGTATAGCATTTATAAACATTAGCCGTACTCTGTACACAAAAAGCCGCCGAGGCACACTACACCTCGGCGGCCACGTATCACAGATCTAGTTCGGTTTCACCCTTTGCATTCGCCCAGATGAAACCTGCCAAAATGAACCTGCCCCTTTTGGTCGATTTTAGAGCTCCACGCTTTCGGCGCCGTTGATGGTTAGGTTTCGCTCGTAGAAGGCCGTGAGGGCGCGGATAGCGTACATAACGTCGCGCACACCGCCGGTCTCGTAGCTCGAGTGCATGGCCAGCTGCGGCAGGCCCACGTCCACGGCATGCATGCTCGCCTGCATATTGGACAGATTGCCGAGCGTGGAGCCGCCGGCCATATCGCTCTTGTTGGCGAAGGCCTGCGTGGGCA
Organism: uncultured bacterium; assembly: GCA_905216075.1. Taxonomy (GTDB): domain Bacteria; phylum Actinomycetota; class Coriobacteriia; order Coriobacteriales; family Coriobacteriaceae; genus Collinsella. The sequence goes on from CAJMSO010000025.1 coordinate 1,448, forward strand.
CGTCGGCGTCATCGCAGATGGCCTGGAACACCGCGCGGCTAAAGGCATCGGTGCAGTAGTGCTGGTTGGCCGCCTCCTTGATGACGATGCCGCCGTTGAGCACGACCTGGTTGCGGACATCGCACTTCTCGGCGTGGTTGGGGTGCACGGCATGCGCGTTGTCGCAGCTCACAAGCATCGAGGCGGCAAGTGCGCGATGGTACGACTCGTCGTCAAAGCCCAGCGATCCGTTAATGCGGCGCAGCGCGTCGGCCAAGAACGTCGACATGGCGCCCTGCTTGGTCTCGGAGCCAACCTCCTCGTTATCGAAGCAGCAGAAGACCGAGACATCGTGCGCGTTCTCGGCACCCAAAAATGCCTGCAGCGAGGTGTAGGCGCAGGCCAGGTCGTCGAGCTTGGGCGTCGAGATAAACTCGTCGGCCCAGCCCCAAATTCGCGCATCCTGACGATTGACCAGGAACAGATCGCGGCCCAAAATTTGCTCGGGCTCAACGTCCAACTCGTCGGCGATCAGGGCGTCAAAATCTCCCTGCTTGAGTTCGCCGGTGCTGATGAGTGGGCACAGGTCGACGGCTCGGTTGGGAGCAAAGCCCTCGTTAACGCCGCGGTTCATGTGGATAGCAAGGCTCGGAATGATAGCGACCTCGCGCTCGGTGGCAAGCAGGCGGCTCTCAATACGGTCGCCTTCGCATACCAACACGCGGCCCGCGAGCGCCAGCGGGCGGTCGAACCAGGTGTAGTCGATCATGCCGCCGTAGGCCTCGGTGTTCAGGCGCAGCGTCTCGCCTGCGCCATCGAGCTCGGGCACGGCCTTGACCTTAAACGTCGGCGAATCGCTGTGCGACGCCGTGAGCTGAAAATGATAGTCACCGGCGACGCCGTCCTCGCCCCACGTCGCGGCCAGGTCCTCGCCCACCTTAAAGGCAACAACGCTCGAGGTGTTGCGCTGCGTGTAATAACGCCCGCCCGGCTCGATGTCCCACGCCGCGTTCTCGGGCAGGTAGGTAAAGCCCGCCTCGTCGAGCTCGGCCATAATGGTCGCCGCCGTATGGAACATACTGGGGCATGCCTCGATAAAGTCGATAAGGTCGTTGGCGGCCTCGATATCATCGGCCGTCACATGCGCGCGCTCGGGCGTTTCCTGATCCGTCATGCTCTCCCCTTTCGCTGGGTTGATGGTCCCCTCCAGCATACCCCGCCACGCCAGCGCCGCACTCTTCATTCCGTGCTTAATTCCGCGCCACTCACCAAGTTGAGCCATCATGCCCGCGCTCCTTTTGCGACAATTACGCTAACAGGACGAGAGGAGCCGTCATGAAGCCACGTAACATTGCCATCACCTGCGGTGTCGCGGGAGTCGCCGTCGGCCTTGCCGCTGCCACCGGTATCGTTTATCACAAGCAAATCAAGTCCGCCGCGTCGCTCAAACGCTTGACCGGCTACGCGGATGGCTATGACCTGTACGCAATCGACATCGCCTACGACTACGATCTCGATCGCATCATCGCCGCTGGCGTGCGCGACGACCAGACCTACATCGATGCCGTGGTGGCGCAGGTGCTGCCCGGTGTGCCGGCACATGTCCAGGCGCCCCAGTTTGCCTGCAGCGCTTTTGTCGCCGTAGATGCCGAAGGTCGCGTGCGCACCGGTCGCAATTACGACTTTAAGGACGACACCTCGGCGCTGCTGGTGCGCAATCACCCACGCGGCGGCTATGCTTCCATCGGGCTTGCCGCCCTTAACAACCTGGGCGATAACACTCCGCTTGACTCCGTCGCCGGACGCGCCGCGGCGTTGATGGGCCCGTTTGCCCAGCTCGATGGTGTTAACGAATGCGGCGTGTCCATTGCCGTACTCACTCTGGATTCCAAGCCCTGTGACCAGGACGCGCAACGCCCCGTCATCAATACCTCGCTCGCCATCCGTCTGGTGCTCGACCGTGCCGCCACCACGCAAGAAGCTGTCGACCTGCTTTCCGCCTACGACATGCACGCCATGGCAGGACGCGATTACCACTTCTTTATCAACGACGCCGCCGGTGACGCGCACGTAGTAGAGTGGGATCCGCGCGATCCGGACCGTGCTTTCAAAGCGACTCCTGTACGCCAGGTTACGAACTTCTACGCCTGCTATGGCGACGAAGTGCTGCCCAACCAAAAGAATGGCGAGCTGGGCCATGGTAAAGAGCGCGCCATCGCAATCGCCGATGTCCTTGACGCCCATGTCGGTGCCCAGGACGAAACGATTGTCTGGGAAGCCTTGCGCGCTGCAGCGCAAGAGCCCAATCCGGAAGACATCACCAGCAATACGCAATGGTCGGTCGTCTTTGACAATACCGAACCCGCCGCCGCTATTACGCTGCGCCGCCACTGGGGCGACGTCGACGCCTTCGCACTGTAAGGAGCCAGGCCCGTCGGCCTTACGCTCGCCTGACGTTGTTTACATTTCCATACGCTTGAGCTAACACGTTTTACCCCGTATCAACAGTGTGCGGGGGTAAACTTATGCGCATGTTATAACTTGCCCGGAAGGATTCATCATGCTTAGGATCGGTCTTCTTACCAGTGGCGGCGACTGCCAGGCACTCAACGCCACCATGCGCGGCATTGTCAAAACGCTTATGACCAACAGCGAAGAGCCTATCGAGATCTATGGTTTTGAGGACGGCTACCAGGGCCTTATCTACAGCAGATTCCGTGTCATGACTCCCGCCGATTTTAGCGGCATCCTCACCCGCGGCGGCACCATCCTGGGCACGAGCCGTACGCCGTTCAAGCGCCTGGACACTCCCGAGGCCGACGGCGTCGAGAAGGTGCCGGCGATGGTCCACACCTATCATAAGCTGCAGCTCGACTGCCTGTTTATGCTGGGCGGCAACGGCTCCACCAAGACCGCCAACCGCCTGCGCGAAGAGAGCCTCAACGTTATCGCCCTGCCCAAGACCATCGATAACGACACCTGGGGCACCGAGTTGACGTTTGGCTTTACGAGCGCCATCGACGTCGCTACCAAGTGCATCGACGACATCCACACCACCGCTTCGAGCCATGGGCGCGTGTTCGTTATCGAGATCATGGGTCACAAGGTTGGCTGGATTCCGCTGTATGCTGGCGTCGCGGGCGGCGCAGATGTCATCTTGATTCCCGAGATCCCCTACGACATGGATAACGTCATCAAGACCATTGAGCATCGCATGGAAACCGGTAGCCGCTTTACCATCGTGGCCGTCGCCGAGGGCGCCATCTCCAAGGAGGACGCGGCGCTGTCCAAGAAGGAGTACAAGAAGAAGCTCGCCGAGCGCACGAGCCCGTCAATCGTGTACGACATCGCCAAGGAGATCGAGGCCAAGACCGGTCGCGAGACCCGCGTCGCCATCCCCGGCCACACGCAGCGCGGCGGTCAGCCCGATGCCCAGGACCGCATCTTTGCGACCCAGTGCGGCGTCGAGGCGGCACTCGGCTGCCTACGCGGCGAGTTTGGCTACATGATTGCTCTGCGTGACGGCAAGATGTGCCACATGCCGCTCGAGGATGTCGCCGGCAAGCTCAAGTTTGTCGACCCCCAGAGTGATCTGGTGCGCGAGGCCAAGGCGCTGGGCATCAGCTTCGGCGACGAATAGCCTCGGCTGGAACTGCTCTCATCGGAGGCCCCAGGGCTTACCTCCCAAATCGTCCTCGGACATGTCAGGACCCCGCCGTGCGCTTCGCGCGGCGGGGTCCTTCCGTCCTGCGGAAAGATTTGGGAGGTAAGCCCTGGGGGCTCCTGCGGTAACTAGGGAGGCCGAGGCTATTCGTCTTCTTGCTGCGGATGCCTAGGGTGGGGTGCAGCGTGCATTTTTGGGAGTTTTCAGCAGCCGTGGGTGCCTGCATACTGGATTTTGGGCGAAAAGCAGGCGCCATGAGCCGCATACTGTAAAAATGAGCGATCCTTGAGGTGCCGAGGGCTCATAATCAAGGCTTTCAACGCGGTTTTGTGCACCCATTCCCGCGCCCGCGGACTCCGGGATGCTGAATACTCCGGGATTTGCACGCCGCCCCCTGGGGTACCCGTGGGCAAAAAGCAACCACCCAGCCGAAATATGCATCCGGCTGGGCGGTTTATGCAGTACAGCGGCTGTGGATGCGCATGTCGCTCAGCGTTCTTGCCGACCGATGCAACGTCGTGCGTAGCCCTTAATGTCTTCGGTGAAACCGTCAAGGTCGTCGAGCGTGATAACGTTATCGGAAAGCAAGTTGGCTATCTCATAACGCATGGTGCTGCGGCGAATATCGTTCACAAGCACTCCTGAGGACAGCTTGTCCCTATTGATACGCTCTTCTAACGCCCAAAATCTACTGGACGCTTCACTGCCACCGCTCAGTATCTCGATGTACTGGCCGATGAGCATTTCCATATAGCTTTCTTGCCATTTTAGGAGCAGCTCTTTAAACAGCTTCCAGTCGCTTTCAGTTACCTCGCCCATATTGCCTCCGTTCACCAAACAGACTTAGCCATTCGATTTTTATTCTATTTGGTATTTTCGCTCACAGCCGTGGATGAGGGGACCATCGGTCTTCGAGTTCGAGCTTGAATGAACCGTTTGCTACAAAATGCGCCTAATTACTACGATGATTCGAATGCCTTCGACCATGCCGAAAAGGGTGAAAGTAAAACCGCAGGTAGAAAGCTTGCCGATTTTTGAAAAAGATGGGTGTGGTCGGCCTCATCGAGTTCATCGTAGTAAATCGGCCTTTTTCTTGGCATGCGGCGAGTTAAATGCTAGTTCCCGTGTTGGAATTGCCCTGTCCATTCGTGAGTTGCGGTGAAATCGGGACTGTTAGACGCTCCAAGGTCCTCAACGGTCCGTATTTCACCGCAACTTGGAAGGGGCGAGCGGCGTTGGCCAAGCATTGTTGACGGGTTGGAACGGCTTAGGCTTGTTTGCGGCGCTTCCATTGCTTTCGGCACCAGCACATGAGTGCCTCTATGAAGGGAATCGTGATGAGGATGACCCATGCGGGATGGGGCTGTGCCAAACAAAGCCACATATAGAGGAACCAGGCAATGGCGGCTGTTGCATAGACGACGCCGATCAGCTTGGAGAGATGATGTCGGTCGATAAAGTCGCCCATCGCCTCGTAGACGGGAATCAGAAAGACCAGAAAGAGCCCCATACCCCACGTGCCGCAGATGATGCCGAGCGCGAGATAGGCGAGGACGACAAGTGCAGGAAAGGGAAACTCGTTCCATGCGCGACCGATCTTGGTGTGGAAATGCTTGCCATGACGGTCGAGCTTGTCGTGTGCCTCTTTCCAGCTGGAAAACGTCTCGCCGTCGATGGTAACGGTGCCGTCGGCATTGGTATGTACGCTGTGTCCATCGTCCTCTAGCGTATCGATATGCAATCCGCCCGGCCCCACATGGACCTCTTCACCCTTGCGCTCGTTAGCCACGTGGATGCCGCTCCAACCAACATGAACCTCTTCACCTTTGTTGGGGTCGACGACGTGAATGCCGCGTGCAAGGGAAATGTCGACAAGTGGCTTGCCGTCAGGATCCACGTGCTCGGTAGAAGACTCGGTGCCTTCAGTCTCGTCGAAATTATTTGCGTCAACGTCATCGTCGGCCGAGGTGTCGACATCGCTAGCCGCTTCCCCATATAGCAACTCATCCAGTGACACGCCATACAGCGCGGCGAGTGCAATAAGGTTATCGGTATCGGGGGAGGATTCGCTGCGTTCCCATTTGCTGACAGCTTGGCGGCTTACGCCCAACTGGGCAGCAAGAGCCTCCTGGGAAAGACCGGCAGCTTTGCGGCGATCGACGAGGCGCTGTGCCATCGCAAGATCCATAGTGGTTCCTTTCATGTGGCGACCGTAATCGAATGAGCCGAGTATGCCGAGAATAACCGGTAGCGACCACCATTTCTAGTTAGAATCTGCCCCAACCCTACCGCAACTACGAGTAGCAACCCCCTAATGGCCTGCCATTTCATGACAAATGTTAGTACGCATAACAGCCAAGAGCCCTCTCAATACGTTGCGGTGGAATAGTTCCTGTTTCATGGCTCTGCTTTGCCAAACAGGAACTATTCCACCGCAACTTACTATCAGGCCACGCACCCGCAGAGTAGCTACGGGTGCCTAGGGTAGGATGCGGCGTGCATTTTTGGGAGTATTCAGCAGCCGAGGGTGCCTGCATACTGGATTTTGGGCGAAAGGCAGGCACCATGGGCCGCATCCTGTAAAAAAACGAGCGGCTCTAGAGGCGTTGGGGCTCAGAATCGGGGCTTTCAGCGCAGTTTTGCACCCCCCGCCCCCGCGTCCGCGGACTCCGGGATGCTGAATACTCCGGAATTTGCACGCCGCCCCCTGGGGTACCCGTGGGCAAAAAGCAACCGCCCCGTCAAAGTATGCATTTGGCGGGGCGGTTTATGCAAAAATGCTGCTGCGGGCGCGTCGGCAGCTCGCTAGAACTTGAATCCCAGGACAGGTTACTCGGCGCTCTTGAGGGCGCCGACCATGTCGATCTTGTTGAGGGTACGATTAGTGGCGAGGTTGACGATAAACGTAAAGCCAAAGGAAAGCACCACGGCGAGCACGTAGCTTAGCGGCTCGACCTCGACATCAAAGTACAGCGACGGCATCTGCAAAATGTACGTAAAACTCTCGGCCAGCAAGCCGCCCAGCGGCACGCCCAGCGCAGCGCCAATCGCCGTGAGGATCAACGTCTCCTTGTTGACGTAGTGGTGCACCTCGCCACGGCGGAAGCCCAGCACCTTGATGGTCGCCAGCTCGCGCTCGCGCTCCGAAATGTTGGTGTTGGACAGCGTAAACACCACCACAAACGACAGGCACGCCGCCATAAAGGTCACGAGCACCACGACCGAATTGATAATCGTAAAGTTCGCCTCATAGTTTTCCCAATGCTCGGCCGTACTCGAAATCGTAAGCCAACCGTCACTCTTAAGATTCTTGCTAAACGCAATCTGGTCGGCCGACGAACCCTTAAGCAACACAAAGACGCCGTTAAGACGTGCGCTTCGACCGAACGCGCGCTCATAGGTGCCCTGCGTCATGTAAAGCGTGTTGCCCAGATAGTTAAGCGAAATGTCGCTGACTTTGACCTTGGCAACATTGAGCGACGAATCCTGGACGTGAGCCGTATCGCCCGGCTGAATCCCCAGCACCAGCTGTGAACTTTTACTCAGATACACGTCTCCGTCACGCAAAGACAGCGGTTCTTTGGACTCATCCTCCAGACGCACGTAATCGCCCAAGTCACTCGTGCGGTTATCGGGCACCACGATCAGCTGCACGGTCTCGCTCTTGCCGCCAAACGTAAAGGTGACGTTGTCGGTCATAATCGGCAGGGTCGAGGTCACGGTCACGTTGAAATCATTGGCCGCGCTGCGCTCATCCAATGCCGCGCACGTCTGCGAAAAATCGTCGGGATTGGCGACCGCCAGCAGGTCGTAGCGCGTGATATGCCCGTACTGTTTGGGCGAAAGCGCCACCGACGTATCGCGGATGCCCATACCGCAGATCACGAGCGCCGTGCAGCCGGCGATACCGAAGATGGTCATAAAGGCACGCTTTTTGTAGCGGAACAGGTTACGCGCTGCCACCTTGTTCAAAAAGCCCATGCGGCGCCAGATAAAGCCGATGCGCTCGAGCAGAATGCGCGAGCCAGCGCGCGGGGCCTTGGGACGCATAAGCGAGGCCGGGGTCTCGGCCATCTCGTGGCGGCAGGCGATAATCGTGGCGCCCACCACGCCCACGGCAAACAGCGCCACCGAGACGATTGAGGACACGATGTCGTACGAGAGCAGCATCTGGGGCAGCGAGTACATGTCGTCGAACACCGTAAACAGGAACAGCGGCAGGCCCACAAATCCGATGATGTTGCCGAGCACGCCGCCGATCAGACAAGCCCACAGCGCATAGTCCACGTATTTGGACAGGATGCGTCCGCGCGAATAACCGAGCGCCTTATACAGGCCGATGAGCGTGCGCTCCTCCTCGACCATGCGCGTGGCGGTGGTAAGACTGATGAGCACAGCAACGACAAAGAAGATAAATGGGAAAACCGTGGCGATGGCCTCGATCGAAGAACTGTCGCTCTCGACGCTCGAGTAGCTTGCGATGTTGCCGCGGTCCTGGATGTACCAGGTGCATTCGCCCAGATCGGAAAGCTCGGCGCGGGCATCGGCAAAATGCTGGTCGGCGGCGGCGCGGCGCTGGTCCAACTCGGCCTGAGCCTGGACGCGCTCCTCGCTGCCCTCGGCCATACGGTTGATGTTATCCTGCTCGATCCCAAAGAGCATGGCGGTCTGGCGCTCGGCCGTATCCAAGCTTGTCGGCGTGTCAACCGTCAACTCCTGGACGCGCGCCTTCTCACGCTCCTCGCGGATCTTCTCGATGTTGCCTTTGACCTCGTTGATCTTTGTCGTGTAGGCATCTGAATAGGAGTTAAGACTCTTGGCTCCCTCGACGATCACGTGGACTGCGGAGTAGGAAGAAGATGTCGCGGCATCCTCGCTCACATAGAACTTATAGTCCGCAGCCGAAGCAGCGCGAAAGGCGTTGACTGTCGAGTCGGAGCTCACGTCGGTAGGATCGAGGACCTCGGCCGTAATGGTGTAATCGCCCGCGGCAAACTGATCCTTGGCGCTTTGGTTCGACGAGCTCGCGTCATTGGCGGCAAAACTCACCGTATCGCCGAGCTTTTTGCCCGAAGCCTTCAGGAACTTCGAAGTCACCGCAACCTCATCGGCGCTCTCGGGCAAATCGCCGTTCACGAGCACCGGCTGATCGATGTTCTCCTTGGAGAGACTTTGCACGACCACGCGCTCGCGCGTTGTACCCACGGCGGTGTAGGCGGTCTCGGCGTAGATGCCCTCGGCCGTCTCGACGCCGTCGACCTCTTGGATAGCCGTAAGATCGTCACGCGTAAGACCATAGGTCGACTGCACGTTAATGTCATAGACATTCTGCTGGTCAAAGTAGGCGTCGACCGAATCGCACAGGTCCTCGCAGCCCGCCTTAAGGCCGCACATCACGCTCACGCCGAGCGCGGTGATGACCACGATAGATAGGAAGCGCTTAAGACTGCCGCGGATTGTGCGATAGATGCCACGGCGGAAAACCGTCGGCACCATATCGTTTGAGCTTTGGGCAGTGCGGTAGGTCGTAAACTCCCGGTCGCGCTCCGTGTGCCTAGCATCGCCGGATTGGCTGTTTTGGCGGTCTTGGTCCATGGGCGCTACCACTCGATCGTCTCGATAGGCACGGGATTTTGCTGGACCGTCTCGCTCTCCACGCGGCCGCTCTTAAAGCGGATCAGGCGATCGGCCATGGGCGCCAGCGCGGAGTTGTGGGTGATGATAATGACCGTGATGCCTTGCTTGCGGCAAGTGTCCTGTAGCAGCTGCAAGATCTGCTTGCCGGTTTTGTAGTCGAGTGCACCCGTGGGCTCGTCGCACAAAAGCAGCTTGGGGTTCTTGGCCAGTGCACGGGCAATGGACACGCGCTGCTGCTCGCCGCCCGAAAGCTGCGCGGGAAAGTTGGCGAGGCGCTCGCCCAGGCCAACCTGACGAAGCGTTTGCTCGGCATCGAGCGAATCGGGGCAAATCTGTGCCGCAAGCTCGACGTTTTCGAGCGCCGTCAGGTTGGGAACCAGATTGTAGAACTGAAAGACAAAGCCCACGTCGGCGCGGCGGTATTCCACAAGCTGTGCCTCGTTGGCAGCGCTCACATCGCGCCCGTCCACCGTCACGGTGCCGGAGGTCGCCGTATCCATGCCGCCCAGAATGTTGAGCGCCGTGGTTTTACCGGCGCCCGAAGCGCCCAGGATAATGGCAAGCTCGCCACGCTCGACCGTAAAGCTCGCGCCGTCGAGCGCGTGAATGCGGGCATCGCCCTCGCCGTATGCCTTGATGACGTCTTTGAATTCGATATAAGCCATCGATTAATTCCCATCTGGTCGGATAACTCTTTAGTATTACCCATTTCGCACCGACCAAAAAGGGACAGGTTTATTTTGGTAGGTTTTATATGGGGAAATGGCGGCTATAGATGAGGCGCCGGGAAGGCAGAGAGACCATCGACGGGGTCAGGCCGACCGCCAAACACAACGCACGTATCTCAATCTGTCAGCCAAATCATTCGAACAGCTGTTCGTTTCTATGATATGATTCCGTTATCTAAGCAGGCCAATACGCAGAAAGGCGGCCAACATGGCGTTCGACTTTAAGAAGGTATGCAAGGAGCTCTACAAACCTGCAAGCAAGCCGAGTATCGTAACTGTTCCGCCTATGAGCTACGTTGCCGTTCGCGGAAAGGGCGACCCAAATACCGAAGGCGGAGAGTATCAAAGCACCCTGCCGCTGCTTTACGGCATCGCCTATACCGTCAAGATGTCGAAGAAAAGCTCAAGGAATATCGAGGGCTATTTCGACTTTGTGGTACCGCCGCTCGAGGGTTTCTGGTGGCAAGACTCCCCGAGCGGCGACATCGATTATGTACGCAAGGACGATTTCAACTTTATCTCGTGCATCCGCCTGCCCGATTTCGTCACCCGAGATGACTTTGACTGGGCAGTCGCGGAAGCCACGACCAAAAAGAAACTGGACTTTTCTGCCGTCGAGCTGCTTAAAGTTGACGAGGGTCTCTGTGTTCAATGCATGCACACCGGGCCCTATGACAACGAACCGGCGACCGTACGCGCTATGAATGAATACACGACCGAGCAGGGCTATGTCCCCGACTTCTCAGACACCCGTTTCCATCACGAAATCTATCTCTCCGATCCACGCAAATGTGTACCGGAGAAGCTTAAGA
>CAJMSO010000026.1 GCA_905216075.1 uncultured bacterium
ACGGCCTGGTGTTTGCGATGTACTTTGTGCTCAACTTTGGTATCTCGCTGCTGGTGAGGGCGTATCAACGTCGTATTGTGGCAGCGTAGAATGTGGCAAAGGGACAGCCCCCTTTGTCACATAGAGAAAGGAATCGCGATGAGCGATCTGGAGAACAAGAAGAGTCCTGTGGTCATTACCATCGCGCGCGACTTTGGCGCCGAGGGCCACGAGATTGGTCGCATGCTTGCCGACGAGTTGGGGATTCCGCTGTACGATAACGAGCTGCTGGTGCGTGCGTCACTGCGCGCGGGCGAGTCGCTCGACAAGATGGCCGCCTACGACGAGCGCCTGGCCGTGGAGAATATGGCGTTTCTGCCCGACCGCTACGATGCGCGTTCGTACTCGGATAAGTTGTTCCAAAAGATGAGCCAGGTGATTTTGGACCTGGGCGAGACCGAGAGCTGCATTATCGAAGGCCGCCTGTCCGATTACCTGCTGCGCAACAACCCCAACCACATTGCCGTATTGGTGACCGCTCCCTTTGAGGACCGCGTCGAGATCGTGCGCAAGAAGCGTGGCCTTAACAAAAAGAAGGGCGCCAAGCTGGTCAAACAGCAGCAGAAGGCGCGCGAGGCGTTCTATAAGCGCTACAGTGCCGGCAAATGGAAGATGACGAGCGGTAAGGATATCGTAGTCAACCGCGCCAAGCTGGGTCGCGAGGGCTGCAAAGACGTTATCGCCGCAGCCTACCGCTACAAAGTAGCGCAGCTCGAAGGCTAACCGACCAAAACCACTACAAAGGGGACAGGCACCTTTGTTGTGGTTTTTGTTTTAGGCCGAGGGGAAGACCTTGGTGAGACCGGCGCGCGTCTGCGTGTCGGTCTTTTGGTAGATAGAGCTCAGGGGCGCTGTACCATGCGCATCGAGATGCCGAGCTCCTCGGCGATCTGCTTGAGCGGGCGTTCGTCCTGGGTTACGGCTATGAGCACGTCGACTTCGCGCGGGGTGAGAGCGTGGTTGACGATGAAGGCCTGGCGCTGTTCTTCGATACTCGGTGAGGCGAGCGCTTCCTCGGCAAGCTGTTGATGTTTGCGTTCCTGCTCGGTTTGGGGTAGGCGGAACAAGCCGGCTGCCACGAATGCCGCGCAGGCGGCGACGAGCAAAACGAGCGCACCGATCATGATGAGAGCAACATTGTCCGAGGTCACGAGCGCCAGCGAGATACCCGATGTGGTGAACGCGCATACGTTGTTGGCCGCGCGACCCATGCCGGCCCATAAGGCGGGCGCGCGCATGCGCGGTGCCAGCTGCGTAAAGGTGGCGGTAAAGAACGTGACAAAAAAGCCCGAGCTCAGGTAAAAGACGACAAGGCCCAGGTTGGGATCGGCCCCGGCCTCCACGGCTAGGATGGAAATGGTCGAGAGCACGGCGATGCCGAACATGACAAGTCCCATGTAACGGCGCTCGGCAAGATCAAAAATAAGACCGGCGGCAAGGCCGCTCGCCGCCAAAAAGAGGCACGGCCATGTTTGTACGGCAATGGTGCCGTGGGCGTTGGAGAGTGTGACCACGTTGTCGAGGGTCGAGAACAAGCAGGCAAGAATCATGACGAGCGCGATGCTCCAGCATGCCTGTTTGGCGAGGGCATGAGAGGGCTCAACAAAGGGATTGATGGCAGGCCTTTCGGGGGGCGCGCTTGGCAATCGCATGCTCGTTGCCTTTTGCGCTGGCAGGTGCGCCACATGAGAATTTGTGCCCCGGGATCCGGATATCTTCCCGTAACATGGTGTTACAGAAGCACCCCTTACGACAAGGAGGCTCATATGCGAAAGCAAATCCATGACAACCCAATCGACCACGGCCGCGCGTGCGCGCTCTCCCACGGAACGTGGCGACGCGTGGGCGCCAAGCTCGCCTGCGCGGGGGCTTGCGCGCTCATGGTCGGTCAGCTGCTGCTACCCAGCGTGGCGCTCGCCGCCAAATGGGTCAACGTCGGCGGCACGCAGTACAACAAGGGCGCCGGCGACGAGGCCGGAACGTGGTCCTGGGACGGCGCCGACGACATGAAGCTCAATGGCTACAACGGCGCCGGTATCAGCGCTCAGGGCAACCTCAATATCGGCGTGACGGGCACCAACACCGTAACGGCCGATTCCTTGCAGAGCGCTATCGAGGTCAAGGACGGCAACCTTGCCATCACGGGGGAGGGAACCCTCAACGCGACGGCCGAACCACAGAAGAGCAGGAGCGCTGTTAAGGTCGAGTGCGGTAGCCTTGCCATCTCGGGCGACGTGACTCTCAACGCGACGGCCGGGACCGATACGATAGCGGTTTCGGGGGACGGTAAGGCCGGCGGCGACGTGGACATCCGCGGTGCCAACGTTAACGTGACGGCAACGAACAAAGTGCCTCATACCATCGGCATTCATACGCGGGCAGGCAACATAACCATTAACGAGGGCGCCGACGTCCACGTCGAGGCGGAGGCGAATGGGGGGCTCAATGCCGTTGCAGTCTATGCCGAAAACATCTCCTCCGAGCATGGAGGCCGCATCGCGGTGGATAACGCAAAATTAGATGCGGCGGCGCGTAATGCAAACATGTTGTCGGTCGCCCTGTATTCGTCCGGGGGTAAGGATACATATTTGAGTATTACCAACGGGGCGGATGCTACGCTCGTGGCGAGTGATAGTGTCGAGGTTTTGGATGGTGTTTGGATGCGCGCGCAGGACGGCGTGTCGCGGGTGCTCGTCGAGAATTCGAGCCTTACAGTTCGATGCGGTGACGGAACTGGCCACAGTCGTAAACATGGCTACGGAATATATTCCCAGTCCGGCTCCCGGTCCGCCATCCCTCGAATTGACATCATTAATTCAAATGTTGAGGTGTCGGGTAATGCAGCGGCAATCTACGCTGTCAATCAAGGTGATGCAGCCCCTTGTCTCTCAATTGATGGCGGATCGGTAGTTACGACTCCCGCCGGCGGCACTGTGCGAGAAACTACGGGAAACGGACTCGTCATCGGTGCTGCCGGGTCGTCCACTATCCAGGATGTTAGGACCTCCGACGAGGTTGCCCGCAGCGTGGTAATCAGCTCCGGAGATGCGGTCGAGCCTGAGCCCACGCCGCAGCCTGAGCCTACCCCGGCTCCCACGCCGCAGCCAGGCGGCGGAAGTGAGACTGGCACGCCGTCCGTGACGCTGACTCAGGCGAGTTCCACGACTGCTGCCTCCAAGCCGGCCGCGAAGGCCACCGCTGCCCAGAAGTCCGTGGGCACTCTGGCCGCCACGGGCGACAACGCCGCGACGGCGGCAGCGGCCCTTGGCATCGCCGGCGCAACCGTTGCCGCTGCCGGCATCGCCGCAACCAAGCGCCGCAAGCGCTAGGCTTTTGGTGGCAGCGCCCATTCTCGGCTTTTACAAAATCTCGATCTGTAACACCAAACCTGATAGTTGGGCTCTAGGTGTTACAGATTGAGACGAACTGTTCAGCCGCTAACCTAACGTCTCGATCTGTAACACGTGGCGAGGAATTTGGCCTCTAACTGTTACAGATTGAGACAAAACGACCGACCAGACCCCCGACCACCACAAAGATGCCTGTCCCCTTTGTGGTGGTTGGGGCGGCCGGCATAGAAAAAGTCCCCGCCGGGCGTGTGCTCGACGGGGACTTTGCCGTTTGATGGCTAGCGCTGTAGGTGATTACTCGCCCAGCAGGCTCTTGGTGATGGAGGCAGCGGCCTTCTTGCCGGCGCCCATCGCCAGAATGACCGTAGCGGCACCGGTGACGATGTCGCCGCCAGCCCAGATGCGGGGATCGGTGGTCTGGCCAGTCTCCTCGTCGGCAACGATGTAGCCCCACTTGTTGAGCTCCATCTTGCCGCCGATCTTCTTTGCGAAGGGGTTGGCGTTGGTGCCGATAGCCGAGATTGCGACGTCGCAGGGAATCTCCTCGATGGCGCCCTCGATGGGCACCGGGCGACGACGGCCGGACTCGTCGGGCTCGCCGAGCTCCATCTTCTGGACCTTGACGGCGCACACGGAGCCGTCCTCGCCAGCGACAAACTCGAGCGGGGAAACGAGCGGCAGAACCTCGACGCCCTCGGCCTTGGCATGGTGCAGCTCGGCGCGACGGCAGGGCATCTCGTCCTCGGTACGGCGGTAAGCGATGATGGCGTGCTCGGCGCCCAGACGCTTGGCGGTACGGACGGCGTCCATAGCCACGTTGCCGCCACCAAAGACGACGACGTTCTTGCCGTGCTTGGTGGGGGTATCGTACTCGGGGAACTTGTTGGCCTTCATCAGGTTCACGCGGGTGAGGTACTCGTTCGCGAAGAAGACGTTGGGCAGGTTCTCGCCGGGGACGTTGAGGAACTTGGGCAGGCCAGCGCCGGTCGCCACGTAGATGGCGTCGAAGCCCTGCTCGAACAGCTCCTCGGCCGTGGCCATGTTGCCCACGACGGAGTTGTACTCAAACTTGACGCCCATGTCCTCAAGGCCGTCAATCTCACGCTTGACGACTGCCTTGGGCAGACGGAACTCGGGGATGCCGTAGACCAGCACGCCGCCGCCGGTAAAGAAGGCCTCAAAGACGGTAACGTCAAAGCCGTTGCGGGCGAGCTCGCCGGCGCAGGTGATGCCGGACGGGCCGGAGCCGACGACGGCGACCTTCTTGCCGTTCTTGGGAGCCATCTTGGGCGTGGAAGCGAGCTCGGGGCGATCACCCAGGAAGCGCTCGAGCTGGCCGATGGCCACGGGCTCGGACTTCTTACCACGGATGCACTTGCCCTCGCACTGGTTCTCCTGCGGGCAGACGCGGCCGCAGATGGCGGGAAGCATGGAGTCCTCGCGGATGGTATCGAGAGCGCCGCCGAAGTCCTTCGCGCGGATCTGCTCGATAAAGCGGGGAATGTTGATGTTGACGGGGCAGCCCTCAACACAGAACGGCTTCTTGCAGTTGAGGCAGCGCTCGGCCTCGGCCAGCGCCATCTCCTCGGTGAAGCCCTTGTCGACGGGGCGGAAGTCGCAGGCGCGCTCGGCAGCCGGCTCCTCGTTATCGGGGGTGCGGGGCGACTTCATATCGGCAACGAAACGACCGTTAACTAGTGGCATGCGCAGCTCTTTTCCTCATAGGCCTTGAGGGACTCGCCCTCTTCGGAACGGTAAGCGGCCTGGCGGGCACGAAGGTCATCCCAGTCGACCAGGGTGGCATCGAAGTCGGGGCCGTCGACGCAAGCGAACTTGGTCACGCCGCCCACCTCGACGCGGCAGCAGCCGCACATGCCGGTGCCGTCAACCATGATGGGGTTGAGGGACGCGGTGATGGGGGTGTCGTACTTCTGGGCGGTGAGGGTCGAGAACTTCATCATCGGAACGGGGCCGACGCAGAAGACCTGGCTCACGGCCTTGTCCTGCAGCAGACGCTCCAGCGGAGCGGTGACAACGCCCTGCTCGCCGTAGGAACCGTCATCGGTAGTGATGTGGATGTGGTCCTCGTCGAGGAGCTCGCGGAACTGGTCCTCCATGAGTAGGAGGTCCTTGGTGCGGGCGCCCATGATGGCGTGAACCTCGTGGCCGGTCTCGACCAGGTGCTTGGCGACCGGGAAGGCAATTGCCAGGCCGACGCCGCCGCCAATGACGGCGCAGGGGCCCTCGGCCATCTCGGTGGGAACGCCCAGCGGGCCCACGACGTCGCGCAGCGACTCGCCTGCCTCGTAGGTGGAAAGCATCTCGGTGGTCTTGCCGATCACCATGAAGATGAACTCGACCCAGCCCTCGTCACCGTTCCAGCCGGCCAGGGTAAACGGGACACGCTCGCCCGTCTCGTTGGCGCGGACCATGAGGAACTGTCCAGCGTGCGCATGCTTGGCGATTGCAGGCGCCTCGATGCGGAACTTGAACACCTTCTCCGAGAACTGCGTCTTCTCCAGGATCTTATACATAGAACCCCTCTCTTGTTAGGGCCGCCGAACCGTGCCTCCACGGAAATGGACGGTAGCCCGAATAAAACCGTACGTGCACAGGCGTTGTGCAGACATACGGTGCAAATTATACCCTCATGGACATGTCACTTACGTGTGTCTTCGGCGGTTGGGAGCAGGGTTTATCCACTTTGGCCTACCAAAGGGGGAGAGGTTTATTTTGGTCGGTTTTATCAGGTAAAACGGCAAATGGGGCCGGCCTCGGGTTGTGATGAGGCCGGCCCCCTTTGGGGTGCTATGTGTGTATGGCAGTGCGGGGTTTATTGCGATGCGGCCACCGGGGCGTTTCCGTAGATAAAACCTGCCAAAATAAACCTGTCCCTAAATAGTAGGTTTTAGTGCTTGCCGTTGGCGGAAGCGGCGCCGTTTACGTGATCGCGGGCGTAGATTACGCCGTGGACGATGGCCAGACCGGCGGCATCTGCGGCGCGGGCGCAGGTGTCCTGGAAATCCTCGGCCTCGCGGGCGCGCAGCTGCTTGAGCACGTAGTCGGCAACGGGCATCTTGCCGGGAGGGTTGCCGATGCCGGTGCGGATGCGGCTGAAGTCGCGGCTGCCCATCTTGTCGATGATGGAGCGCAGACCGTTGTGGCCGGCGTGGCCGCCGCCCACCTTAACACGCACGTCGCCGGCGGGAATATCGAGCTCGTCGTGGATTACGAGCAGCTCCTCGGCCTTGATCTTGTACTCGCGGCAGAGCTTGGAGATGGGACCGCCCGAGGTATTCATGTACGACTGCGGCTTGACCAGCACAATCTGGCGCTTGCCGCCCTCTTCCTCGGGGTCGTTGATGTTGATGAGCGTGACCTCGGCGCCTGCTTGGTTTTTCCAGTACGTGACGCCGGCCTGACGGGCCAGCTCGTCGATTGCTTTGAAACCAGCGTTATGGCGGGTCTCGGCATATTCCTCGCCAGGGTTGCCAAGCCCGGCAACCATGCGAATCTTAAGCGGCTGTGCAGCTGCCATGTTTGTCCTTTCGTTGATTTGTCGCCTGCTATGGTGAGCGACCCTGTTGCCGCTGTCAAATGGAGGGCAATTGAGGTTGTTTGGGGGCGCTTGGACAGCCGTCGAAATCAAAGGTGGACAGTTAGTTCAGATACGTATAAGTTCCGAGGACTCGAAGTGCTCAATTCAATGCTGATACGTTGTTTTGGAGCTTTAGTTAGTCCATATGGCGCTGTTTTGAAGTCTATCCTGCCTTCAAATAGGGCGAATGGTATAGAGATAACTGCAAAACAGCCTAATTCAATGTGTCCATTTATACGTATTTGAACTAACTGTCCAGCCCTGTTCGACGACGCGCGGGTGATTCGCCGTTTAGACCGGCGCAAGGCCGATTCCGGCCCGCAAGGCGTTGAGCCAAGTGGCCTGACGCTTGCGATAGCCCTTGATACGGTATCGGAATCGGACTCTCGCGAGTCGATGCATCGTTTGGGCGAAGGCTTCGAGTGCAACAAGGTCTTTCATTTGGTCGCGATTGATAACCAGGACGTGGATGCCCATTGCCTTGAGGCCATTATTTCGATTGCCATCGTGGATGCGAGCGTTTTGAAGCTCATGCCCAATTCCGTTGTATTCGTTGTCGATTCCGGCTGCCGGGCAATATAGGTCGCAGATGGCATAGGGGATGCCCGAGGACATGTTGACCGCAAGAGTGTCGAAGTCGATTCGATAGTTGAGTAGCAGGCCTCCCATGGGCAGGCTGCAACATCCGAATCCGCCAAAGCGCATGGGCGCTCCGAGAACGGCAAACATTAGGGATTCGGCTGGGGATGCAGATCCGGGTCGGGCGAGATTGACTGCCGTGCGAAACGAGGTGTATGAGCTACTTTTGGCGAAGCGTGCGACTGCCTCGAGCTCTTCGATGGTTGTAGCGGGTTCGCATTTGTAGTGCGCCTGTTCGTAGCGGGTTTCGTTCTGCTGTTTGGCTGCCGACTGGCCGCCCAGGCAATCAAGATCGCCCGTCGCTGCGCAGCTATCGCCCTTGGGCCAGATGTCGTCATAGGCGATGGGGTAGGTTGCCTCGGGCGGAAGGGAGTAGGTTCCGAGCAGCTCCATAAGGAGCATCAAGGTTTTGGCGACCGATTCATTTTTAGAACAAAGCATGGCTGTCATGGCAGGAGACGTTGCGTAGATGTCGGCCTCGACGTGCATAATTGCACCTTCAGGAAGCGGAGCGGAGAGAATATGCTGAAGAAGTCGCTTGTCGGGGCGTCTGTTGTCTTCGTTTGAAACGAGAAGATCGAGTAGTTCGGAATCATCTTCATTCCAGGCGTCGAGTATCGAAAGTGCGCCAAAGTCTATCGCGTCATTATTGGGAATGCAGCTAGCCAAGGCCTGTGCTTGCTGTTCACTATCAACGGAGTCCCAGGGTAGGGCAGAGTACGCCCGTCGTGCGCGACGAATTGCGCGGAGGGCGGAGAAATGTGAAATCACGGTCGTCATAGCTATAACGTACTAAGTTGGCGGCAGAATGCGACCGCCATACCGTTCTTTTCGCTCAGCGGGGCGCTGTGCGCCATGAACGGCTGGGTGTTATGAAATCGATGGAATCGGTTGAGGGGATTGCAGGAAATTGAGCTCTGCCGCGAAGGTTGACGATAGCTACTGGACAGTTAGTTCAGATACGTATAAGGCGACGGGCATTCGAGGCGTTTCTAAGGGCCTTCGAGGGTGATTTGAGGGTAAATATGCGGCGGTTGTACTCGAAAACGATGAGCTTTGGGCGGCATGGCATCCGCCGGGGAGCTCAGAAGGCTCCGAACGGCCCTTTGGGGCTTTAAAAAATACGTATCTGAACCAATTGTCCAGGGAAGGTTGGCGAGGGATAGAAAAAGGGCCGGAAGCGAGCTTCCGACCCTTTAAAAGCATCAAAGATGATGCGATGCGCGTTGGACTACAGCGCGAAGTCGCCGCCGACGAGCGTGGAGACGGGCTCCTCGTGGTAAACGGCGGAGATGGCCTGAGCGAACTCCTCGGCGACCGAGATGGTCTTGATCTTGCCGCCGACCTCGACGGGAATGGCGTCGGTGACGAGGCACTCGACGATCGGGGCGTCGTTCAGACGCTCGATGGCCGGACCGGAGAAGATGCCGTGGGTGGCGCAGACGTAGATGTCGCCAGCGCCCATAGCCTTGAGCTCCTTGACGTTGGCGCACAGGGTGCCAGCGGTGTCGATCATGTCGTCGTTGATGATGCAGGTCTTGCCCTTGATGTCACCGATGATGCCCATGACCTCGGCGGCGTTGTGGCGCGGACGGCCCTTGTGGGCGATGGCCAGGTCGCAGCCGAGCATGTCGGACAGCTTCTTGGCGGCCTTGGCGCGGCCCACGTCGGGGGAGACGACAACCAGGTTGTCGGTGTCGAAGTTCATGGCGTTGTAGTACTGGCCAAACAGCGGCAGTGCGGACAGGTGGTTGACCGGGATATCAAAGAAGCCCTGGATCTGACCCTGGTGCAGGTCGAGGGTGATGATGCGGTCGACGCCGGCGCGCTCGAGCAGGTTGGCGACGAGGCGGGCGGTGATGGGCTCGCGCGGGCCGGCCTTGCGGTCCTGGCGGGCATAGCCGTAGTGGGTGATGACGGCGGTGATGGAGCGGGCGGATGCGCGCTTGGCAGCGTCGGTGGCGATGAGCAGCTCCATGAGCATGTCGTTGACGTTGCCGCCGGCCACGGACTGAATCAGGAAGACGTCGGCGCCGCGGACGGTCTCGTCGTAGCGGGCGTAAATCTCACCGTTGGCGAACTGCTTTAGCGTAAGGCCCGAAAGCTCGACCCCAAGGTACTCAGCGATCTTCTGAGCGAGGGGACGGTTGGAGGAACCGGAATACACGCGGATGGACTTGCGCATATTCTCCGACTTCTCGGGATCATTAATCGGCATTACCCTTCTCCTTTATACATCGAATGCCATATAGATGCCTTTTTGCATTGTAACCGTGCGGCGGGGTTAATCGGGTCTTGATAACGTCTTTACCGTCAACGGACACGAACCGACCACTCATCCGGTCGCGCAGGTCACGATAGAAAAAGGAGCCGTCCCCATGGAACAGCTCCTTTTGTGCTTGGTAAAGCGTTATGCCTCGTCGTCCTCGTGCAGACGGCGGCGATAATCGGCGGCCCAGCCCTCAATATTTACCTGACGGGCGCGGCCCAGACCGAGTGCGTCAGCCGGGACCGGCTCGGTGATGACGGAGCCGGCGGCCACGAGCGCACCGTCGCCAATCTGGGCGGGCGCGACCATCATGGTGTCAGAACCGATGAAGGCATCCTTGCCGATGACGGTCTTGTGCTTGTGGACGCCGTCGTAGTTGCAGGTGATAGAGCCCGCGCCTACGTTGACGCCGGAGCCCATGGTGGTGTCGCCGATGTAGGACAGGTGGGGCACCTTGGAACCCTCGCCGATCGTGGACTTCTTGATTTCCACGTGCGTACCGGCCTTGGAGCCGTCGAGCATGTGGGTGCCCGGGCGCAGGTAGGCGCGCGGGCCGCAGTCGACGCCGTTCTCGATGACGGCCTCGATGGCGATGGTCTCATCGATGATGCAGCCGCTGCCGACGGTGGTGTCGGTGAGGCGGCTGTTGGGGCCGAGCTGGCACTCCTCGCCCACGGTGACGTGACCGATCAGATGCGTCTGCGGCCACACGATGGTGTCGCGGCCGATGACGGCATCGGGGCCGATCCAGGCCTGCGTGGGGTCGATGAACGTGATGCCTTCTGCCATCCAGTGCTCGTTGATGCGGTCGCGCGCGATGGCGGTGAGCTGCGCGAGCTGGATGCGGCTGTTGACGCCCAGGCCGTCGCGGTAGTCGTCGCAGTGGAAGATGGAGACTGCCTGGCCGTGACCCTTGAGGATTTCGAGCATGTCGGGCAGGTAGTACTCGGACTGCGCGTTGTCGTTGCCGATCTCGTTGATGTGTGCGGCGAGCTGCGCGCCGTCGAAGGCGTAGCAGCCGGCGTTGCACTCCAGCAGCGTGGCGGCCTGCTCGGGCGTGCAGTCCTTCTGCTCGATGATGCGCTCGATCTGACCATCGGCGCCCAGCTTGATGCGGCCGTAGCCAAAAGGATCGGGCGGGGTCATGGTCATGACGGTGCAGGCGAGCTCGCCGGTGGCGACGGTCTGCGCGAACTTGGCGACGGTGTCGGCGGTGATGAGCGGCAGGTCGCCGTTGAGCACGACGACGGGGCCTTGCGCGATGCCGCAGGCCTCGAGCGCGACCTTGACGGCATGGCCGGTGCCCAGGCGCTCGGTCTGCTCGACGCACTCGACTTTGGTGGCGCTGTTGGCGTAGGCGCCATCGATGAGGGCGCGCATCTCGTCGGCGTGGCTGCCGATGACGACCACGACGCGGCTGCAGCCGGCCTTGATGGTGGCGTCGACGATCCACTGAACCATGGGCTTGCCTAGAATCTTGTGCGAAACCTTGCAGTGGTTCGACTTCATGCGGGTGCCCTCGCCGGCAGCGAGGATAATTGCGGTTGCGTCCATGTGATCTCCTGTTACGTTATAGAGACGTGTGTTTGGAAACGATACACGGCGCAATATGATACCGCAGGCATATGATGAGCGCGTAACGATTGATGCGCGGCAGCTGAGGCTTGGGCCGGCGGTACGGCGTTTGCGCTGGTTGTGTATGGTGGCGGCGCTGCGGCGTTGACGTTTGAGCGAGGGGATGGGGATGCCCGTGGACACCATGCGAGAGGAATCGGGCAACGAACCCGTCGCGGCATTTTCGATGTCGCATCCGGCGGTGCCGGCGCTCTACATGGTGCTGACGTTGGGGCTCACCATGTTCTCGATGCAACCGGTGCTGATTGCGCTATCGCTTGCGGGCGGGTTGGCGTACGGGCTTGCGACGCGCGGTGCTGCGCGCACGTTGGGGGCGCTTCGCTGGCAGCTGCCGGTGATTTTGATTATCGCGCTGGTCAATCCGCTGTTTAGCGCCTCGGGCTCGACGGAGCTGTTCCGTATTGGTATGCGCGCGGTGTATCTGGAGAGCATGGTATATGGCCTGTGCATGGGCGGGCTGTTTG
>CAJMSO010000027.1 GCA_905216075.1 uncultured bacterium
TGTATCGACCTGGTATCAGCCGGAACTGGCGAGATGAAGAAGCGCTATGGCTTTGTTTATGTTGATGCCGATGATACGGGCAAAGGCACGTTCGATCGCTACCGAAAGGACAGCTTCTGCTGGTACCAAAAGGTCATTGCATCAAATGGCGAGGACTTGAGTTAACTCTTGCAGGTCTGTTGCCCCCGCGGTCCGCTTCGGCCGCAGGGGCTTTTGTTATTGAGGCGGCTGTTCATGAGGAGCATTGCAGGCTGCGGAAACCCGGCACTTGGGGACGTTCCTTTCCTGCCGGCAGCTTGGGACAGTCCTTAAAGGCCGCATCGATCAACTGCGGAAAGCACATCCCAGAATGAGCGTCCAACATGGGGTGCGGTTTCCCTTGAGGCCCTCAATCGGAAAATGCATCCCGGATTTTTGTCGAAAAGCGGTCCCTAGTTTCCCAAACGGGCCGCTAACGGAAAGCGCATCCCGCTATTGGGCCCCAAAGCAGGATGCGCTTTCCGTGCTGGCAGTTCCAAGCAGTTCGGGATGGCCCTTTTCGTTTGCTCTCGGCTGGCGTCCGTAAGACTGTCCCCGACGACCACTCATTTAAGTCTGTCCCCAATGAGTGCCCAATGACTAGTAGTAGGCCCACATGGCTTCGACTTCGTTGAGGACCTCTACGACGCCCCAGCGTCGGGCGCTGCGGCTGGCCGAGTTGGGATCGAAGACTTCAATCTGGTCGGCGTCGTCAATACCGTAAAGTACAATGTAGTGGCCCACGTTGGTAAAGGTGCCCGGCCGAACGGCGGCGATGACGGGCGCTCCCGAACGCAGCGCCTGAGTCATCGAGTCGCGATCGTTATGAAGCTCCGTTCCGTTAAGTCCCAACTGCCACGCACCGCTCGTCATAAACGACCATTCGGTTGCACCGGTGGGGGCGTAATTGCCTGCCTCGGAAAGCGCGCACATATCGACGGGAGTCATATCGGTGCGTCCCGTCTTAAAGATATAGACCATGGTGAGGCACGTAGGCCCGCAAGCATTTTGGCGGATGGTACCGCCGGCGTAAGGCAGCTCCGACCATGCAGGGTCGATCTGATAGATATGGGGCATCGTGGCGGCTTGCCATTGCGAGCGCGGGGTCGAAAAGGCGAAAGAATAACCGGGCGCGACGGGGGCCTTGAGCAGCTTGTCCTCGGCGGTGGGCTCGAGACCGGCTGATCCGTGGGAGATACACGAGCCTAAAAATAAAAAGAGCAGGCACGCGACGATGGAGCAAAGCGCGATGCGTGCGCGGCGGAAGGGTAGAGCGGGAGCGCCGGAGCCGGCTCGAGATGCCGGGCGAGAGCTCAGGCCGCTGCGTCCGTTCTGCGGGCGCGAAAAAGAACGGCGGACAAAGATGCCGGGCTGGGGGCGACCGTTGCGACGCAGTTGCGGCACATCGGTCTGGCGCTGGCGCGTGCCCGTGAAAGAGCGCGTGCTTTGGCGTTGATCGGTACTGCGACTGCGCCGTTCGGTTTTAGCGTTGGATCTGCTCGAAGCGACGGCACCGTCGCGTCTGCGAGTCGCAGCGGTACTAGCCTGCCCTCGAGTCTCAGAACCGCTGGTGTTTTGCCGAGGCGTAGGGCGGGGCTGCCGTTGCGAGCTGCTTGGATACTGCGGGCTGGCGGCGGTGGAAGAAGACGAGCTTCCGGGCGTCGGCGTAGCGCGACCGGCAAGGCGAACGCTCTGTCGCCGTTGATCGCCGTCGTTAAAACCATATGCCATTTAAACCGCCTTGCCTCATGTATAACCCGTCTATCCTACAAAAAAGATGTACAACAAATGCGTGCGCGCGCCAAAAGCTCGGTAAACGGCACGAACGGGGGCGAGTTTGGCGCTATAAAGCGACGCCCTCCTCGAGCTAAGAGAAAGGGGCTCTTTGGGCCCCTTTCAAAAGATGTGATTTGTGGTGCGCCCGCGATTACAAAACGAGCATCAGCACGGTGACAAACGAAACGGTAATCACGGTGAGCAGGACCATGTATTTGGCGGCCGTCTTGATGTAGGTCGCGTAGCTTACCTGGGCAAGCTCGAGGCCAGCCATGATGGACCCGCATGTGGGAGTGATCATCGCTACAACGCCGTGTGTGGCGAGGTAGATTGCGACCATGGCTTCGGGGGCAAAGCCTAAGGATGCCGCCAACGGTCCCATGATAGGCATCGAGACGGTTGCCATGCCCGTACTCGAGGGGATGAGGAAAGACAGGGCAAAGTAGAGCGCATAGGAGAGCGGGGCAAAGACTGTGGCGGATACGCCGGCGAGCGCGTTGGCGGCGTTGGTGAGGATCCACACATCGAGTCCGGTGATGGACATGAGCACGGAGACGCCGCGGGCGACGGCGACGACGAGCGCGACAGAAACAAGGTCGGCGCAGCCGTGCAGGATGGTGTCGACGAGTTCTTTCTCCTGCATACCGGCAACCTTGCCGATAATAATTGTCATGGTGAAGAACCAGATGCCGCATTCGGTAAAGTACCACTGACCAAGTGGCAGGCCAGTCAAAAGTGCGCTCCATGCGGTGCTGAGGTCATCGCCCTTGGCGCCGATATCAAATAGGCCAACTCCGAATGTCTGCCACGGAATAAAGCCGATGATCATGACGACAAACGTGAGGGCGAAGAGAACAAGGACGCGCTTTTGAATTTTGGAAAGCTCGACGTGCGCGTCCTCGGCGGAATCGCCGTCCTTGTCGCCGTAGAGACGCTCGGCGGTCTCCCATTCCTCGGGGGTGAGCGATGAGGCGGCGCGGTCGGTGCGGACGCGCTTGGCATACCGCATGACAAAAATGATGCCCGAAATCTCGGCGATGGCGAACATAACCAGACCGATGCCGATCATGAGTCCCTGGTCATAGGGGATGCCGGCTGCCTTGAGAGCATCAAGCGCGAGTCCGGTCGAAAACGGGTTGACCGTCGATCCCAAAACGCCAAGGCCGCAGCCCATGAGAACTACCATGCATCCAACGAGCGGATCCCAACCCATGGCAAACGTGACCGATGCCAGGAGCAGGTAGAAGGGGACGGATTCCTCGAGCATGCCGTACGTGGATCCGCAGATGCCAAAGGCGAGCATGAGAACAGGAACGAGCAATAGATCATTACCGCCTAGTTTACGGACGAGCACGGCGATGCCGGTGTCGAGCGCGCCCGTTTTTTGGACTACGCCCAGGAAACCGCCAAGCACAAGAATGAACACGCAGACCTGCATGGCGCTCTCAAAGCCCAAGAAGGGAGAAGCCATAAAGTTGCCAAGCGTTGCGGCCTGCACGTCAGGGCTAAATGACGAGACGACCCACGAGGCGATGGCCACGAGCAACAGGCAGCCAAAGAGAATGGTAAAAGATGAGGGCATCTGGCGTGGCTTACGTTCTTTGCCAGATGCGGCAGCCTTATCCGACATACAAAGCTCCTTCACGGAAAGCCCTGCCTCCGCCATTGAACTGCGTCCCAAATCTTGGACGCCCTAAATAGCGACTAGGCCGCGAGGGCCTGATTCCGGAACTCCTCCGGGGTCAGGCCCTTCAATCTTACCTGCCTCCGGCTCGTGTTCCAGTGGACTATGTATTCCTCCAGGTCGCGTTTGAAATCCTCGAACGTCTCCCACTCGCGGCCCCGGTAGAACTCGTCCTTGACGTGGCCGAAGAGCTGCTCGGTGGCGGCGTTGTCGATGCAGTTCGCCTTCCTGGACATGCTCTGGACGATGCCGGCGGCCTCGAGCCTGGATGTGTACGAGGCGTGCTGGTACTGCCAGCCCCGGTCCGAGTGCATGGTCGGGGCGGCGCCCTCGGGGATCTTGGACAGCAGCTCGTCGAGCATCCTGACCTGCTGGGCCATGTCGGGCGTGGTCGATATGTCGCTCGCCACGATCTCCTTGGTGCAGAAGTCCAGCGTCGGGGCCCAGTAGGCCTTGCCGCCCGCCACCTTGAACTCGGTGACGTCCGTTCCCAGCTTCCGCCACGGGGCCCCGGCGTCGAAATCCCTCGCGATCACGTTCTCGAACGTCCTGCCGACGACGCCCCTGTACGAGTTGTACCTGTGGTAGGCCGTCTCGCGTCTGATACCGCAGCGAATCCCCATCTCGCGCATCATCTTGAGCACGGTCTTGTCGGCTATCACGGCCCCCTCTTCCGCCCTGAGGCACATCGCTATCTGCCGGTGCCCGCAGCCGTTGGCGGTGCGCGAGAAGATCTCGGCGGCCGCCTCCCAGAGCTCGGGGCGCGTGGGCCTCGGCGGGTGCGCGAGGGCGTAGTAGTAGGTCGACCGCTTGAGCTCGGCGCATGCGAGCAGGTGCCCGAGCGCGTGCCCCTCGGCGCGCAGGGCCGCGACCGCTTCGGCCTTCGCCCTGGTCAGAGCCCGTCCCTCTCGACCAGGGCGCGTAATTTTTTTAGGTAGGCCACCTCGGCCTCGAGCCTACGGCACCGCTCCTCGAGCTCCTCCTCGCGGGTCCGCGGCCTCGCCTTGGAACCCTTCGGCCGGCCCTTGGGCCTCGGGCGCAGGGCCTCCGCGCCGCCCCGGCGGTATAGCGCGCACCACTTCTTGAGCGGCGACATCGACATTATGCCGAACGCCGCCATCGCCTCGGTCTTCGTCATGCCGCCGTCGACGACGGCGGAGGCGGCGGCGACCTTCTGCTCGTATGTGTACCTGCCCTGCTTTCCGTCCATGCGCAGCAGCACCTCGCTCCCGAATGCGCGGTATATCTCCTGCCATCTTCTCACGGCTTCCACGGGAAGCGAAAGGGCAATCGCGGCAGATTTATACCCGTGCCCGAGCTCGAAGAGCCCTATGGCCGCCTTCCTGGCCTCGATATCATGCTTCACTCTCAAATCAACGCGCATAAAGAAAGCCTCCCATTTCTCATGTCCAAGAAATGGGAGGCAGTTCACATGGGAGACGGGGCTCTCGTTAATCAATAAGGTCTTGACTCTGTTGTCGACTTGAAAGCTGCACCCTTCAAGTCGGGGAAGTAATGCGTTTAATAAAGCGTGCATCACATATCAATAATACCATCCGGTGAGTATGTGAGGACATCTATGGTGGCATGTATTCCGCAAACGAGCCGACCTATCGGTAAACGTACAATGTGATATACGTTGTCGCATATAGATGCGGGTATTTTTAAGGACTGGTCCCTAGTGATCCCTTTTCTGTTGGTCTGGTGGCCCCTGCTGTTTTGGTTCGCGGCGACTGCACGTCGCTTAGACGATAGGGGGAGCAATAAAACGGGATGAAGAATAGGCCTTCATCCCGTTGAGCCACGTGTTCTGGAAGCAGTTTAAGCTCCTACAACACGTTTACGACAGGAACGTCGTTAACCAACTTGAAGAGCTGGTCCTTTTCGCCCTTGAGGAAGTGTCCGATGTTGTTGCACGGGAAGATCATGAGGTCGCGTAGCGACGAAGACGAATAGAACGCAGAGTGCGGCGTGATAATCACGTTGTCGCGGCCAACGAGCGGGTGGTTTGCCAGGTCGGGCGTCTCGTCATACAGAACATCGGCGCCAAACGCGCGAATCTGGCCAGAATCGAGAGCTTCGATAAGAGCGGGTTCGTCCATGCAGAGGCCACGGCCCAGGTTAATGACGATGGGCTTTTTCTTCATCTTGGCGAACTTCTCGGCGTCAAAGTAATGATAGTTCGTCTCGTTAAGATTCATATGATTGATAATGATGTCGGCCTCGGCCAAAACCTCGTCGATCTCGGCCTGCTCGACACCGTTTTGCCCAAAAAGGTTCTGGTCGATAAAGGGGTCGTTGGAGATGATGCGCTTGACAAGGCCCTTGGCTTTACGGGCGGTGCACTTGCCGATTTTGCCAAAACCAAAGATGCCGAGGGTCTGGTCTTCAAGACGAGGCACCTCGGGAGCCGCGGCGTAATCCCAACGGTGCTCCTGCTCAATCTGACCGATGTAGAACTTGAAGTTCTTGTTGAGCGCGTACATATAGGCGATGGCGCTTTCGGAGACATCCCAGGTGCAGTATTCGCCGACGGGGCAGACGCCCACGCCGCGCGCAGTTGCCTCGTCCATGTCTACGTTGTCATAGCCGGTGGCGTTGATGGCGATGACCTTGAGGTTGGGAGCGTGCTCGAACGCTTCCTTGTCCACCTTGATGAAGGCGGTGAGCAGAGCGTCGGCATCGGCAAGATGCTCGTAGAACTCCTCGCGTGCCTCATCGGTATACGCGTAAACCTCAACATCGATATCCTCACCCAGATGAGATTTGAGGGTCTCGGTTTCGAGGTCGTGCTGGGGCATCATGCTCTCGGCATAATCGCTGATCAAGATCTTCATGGGTGCTTCCTTTCCCCTTTGAGGGGCTTGTGGGTAAAAAGGGGCGCCGCAGCGCCGGAATCCAGCGGAGCGGCGCCCCATGAGAGGCTCGGACAAATACTGTCCAGGCGAAACGTTCGGACTACGGACGCTCGATCGGCTGGGTCAGGCAGTGCGGGCCGCCGCCGGCGTGCAGGATCTGGTCGAGCGGCACGTCGATGACCTCGATGCCCAGAGCGCGCATCTTGTCGTTGATGTGCTTGTTCTTCTCGATGGCAACGACCTTGTTGTTGCCGATGCACTGGACGTTGCAGCCGTGCTTGTACATATCCTCACTGGCGACGGGGATGAGCTCGAAGCCGCGGCGCTTGAGCATCTGCAGGAAGTTATAGGGCAGCTGGTCAATGCAAGCGAGCGCAACTTGGGGAGCGACGATGTTAAAGATCATGTCAAGGTGCAGGTTGTCGGGCGGGCAGGGAACGCCGACGACGGTATAGCCAAACTTCTCGAGCTGATGGCGGAGGCTGGCGACTCCCTGTTCATCGGTACGATCGACCATGCCCCAGGCGAGCGTATGCTCATCGATCATCCAGAAGTCGCCGCCCTCCATGCAACCTGCGTTAACGCGGGCGACGATGGGGACACCCATCTCCTTAAGCTTTGCCTCATAGGACTGGGCCTCGATCTGGCGGACCGGATGACGGAAGTGGCCCATGACGGCGCCTTCCTTGATCATGCAACCATAGTCGCGGGCAAAGGTCATGACCTCGTACTTGGGGTTGGCCTCGACCTCGACGACCTCGATGCCGTTATCCTTGTAGGCGTCAACGAGCATCTGCCATTCCTTGACCATGATGTCGTTCTGTTCGGTATCGCCCTTCTTCATCCATTCGGAGGTGATGACGTTGATGCCGTTGAAGGTGTAGTACTTCGGCGAGCACATCATGACCTTTTTGAGCGGATTGGTGGCGTTGGAGACGTAGATTTTCTCTTCAGACATGGCAGGTTCCTTTCTTTAAGACCTACATACCTTAGGTGGAATGCGCGCGGCGGGAAAAACGGAGGGGCTTGCCCGCCGCGCGAGGATTCCCGCGGGGGAGTAGCGCCTAGACCTAGAGCATCACGAGGACGCAGAGGAAGGCGCAGCAGGCGGCGAACAGGACGGCGACGATGGGGGCGATCTTCTTGACCCAGTCGCCGTAGCTCATGTGCGCCGCGGCCGTGCACGTCATGACGACGATGGAGCACGGGGTGATCATCTTGGCCAGGCCGAGCGCCATGAGGTAGATGATGACCATGATGTAGACGTCGACGCCGGCGAAGGTGGACAGCGTGCCCATGATGCCCATGGTGGCGGCGGCGAGGCCGGTGGAGCTGGGGATCAGGCAGGCGATGAGGAAGTAGCAGACCAGGGCGACGACGACGAAGGCGAAGGGCGGCAGGGAGGCCAGCGCGTTCTCGCACATGTTGAGGATGGACGGGGTGATCTGGCCGTTGTCCATGACGACCTGGATGCCGCGTGCCAGCGGCACGACGAAGGCGGTGGAGACCAGGCCGGAGGCGCCCTTGAGAATCGTATCGATGATAGTGTCGGCATCATAGTGCATGACTACGCCGATGAGGATGACCATGATCAGGGTGATCATCGAGAGCTCGGGGAAATACCAGTTTCCGAAGGCGGTGATGTCGGTGCCCAGGACGTTGCGCAGGCCCGGGGTTGCGGCGACCCATGCGACGAAGTCCTCGAAGAACGTCCACTCGGGGTTGAGGGAGGTCCAGGGGGTCAGACCGACGATCATAAAGACGAAGGTAAGTACGAACAGTGCGAGCGCGCCCTTCTGGCGACCGGTGAGGGTGAGGTCCTCGTCGTCGGCGGCGGGGAACTCCTTGAGGTCCTGCTCGCGCCGGAAGAACTGGACGGACTTCTCGGGATGCGCCTTGATCTTGTCGGCGTAGCGGCAGATCAGGAGGATGACGAGGCCGGTGAAGATGACGAACATCGCGATGCGGGGAATCATGCCCTCGCCAGGGGAGATGCCGGCGATACCCGATGCGATGCCCGTGGAGAACGGGTTAATGATCGACGAGAGGCAGCCGATCTGGGTGCCGAGGACGACGATCATGATCGCGGTGACCGTATCGAGGCCGAGGGCCAGGATGACGGGCACGAACATCAGGAAGTAGACGATGCCTTCCTCATAGGCGCCTTCGAGCGTACCGAAGAACGCCATCAGGATAACGAGGATGGCGATCAGCGCATGCATGTTGTTCTGATTGGCGATAGTGATGCGCTTGATGGCCGTCTTGAGCGCGCAGGTGCGATCCATCATCTCGAGTAAGCTGCCGAACAGCATGATGGTGAGGGAGATCGAAATGGCGCCGGAGACCGTGCCACCGCCGAGCATGCCGGTGATGGGGGCCATGAAGATGTCCCAGAGGCCCTGGGGGTTGCTCTCGACCACGTGGTAGGTGCCGGCGATGGCGTCGCCGCCCTCGGAGAGCTCGTAGGCTCCGCCGGGGACGAACCAGGTCAGGAGGGCGATGAAGGCGATGACGGCGAACAGGATCACATAGGTGTTCGGCATCTGGAATTTCTTCCTCGCCGGCTTTTCCTTGATTTCTTCAGCCATGGTGTATTTCCTTACGTGAGGCGCCGCGGCCCGGAGGGGCGGGCCGCGGCGTGCGGTCGGTCCGTGGCGCGGTTAGACGCGCGGGATGTAGAGGTTGCCGAGGGTCGCGGCCATGATGGCCTTGATGGTGTGCATGCGGTTCTCGGCCTCCTCGAAGCAGCGGGAGTGCTCGCTGTAGATCACGTCGTCGGTGCACTCCATGGCCTCGATGCCGTGCTCCTCCTTGATCTTGGCGGCGTACTCGGTCTCGGCGTTGTGGAAGGCCGGGAGGCAGTGCAGGAAGATCCAGTCGGGGTTCTCGATGTGGGAGACGAGCTCGGCGTTGACCTGGAACGGGGACATCAGGCGGACGCGCTCGGCGAACTGGGACTCCTCGCCCATGGCCGCCCAGACGTTGGTGTAGACGGCGTCGGCGCCGCGGACGGCGTCCACGGGGTCGTTGGTGACGCGGATGGTCGCGCCGGACTCGGCGGCGAACTTCTGCGCGAGGGCGACGATCTCGGGGTCGGGCTCGAGCTCCTTGGGGGTGGCGTTGACGTAGTTCACACCGAGGATGGCGGAGGTGATCATCAGGGAGTTCTGGACGTTGTTGCGACCCTGGCCGCAGTAGGCGAGCGTGAGGCCCTCGAGCCTGCCGAAGTGCTCCTTGATGGTCATGAAGTCGGCGAGCATCTGCGTGGGGTGCTCGCGGTCAGTGAGGCCGTTCCAGACGGGCACGCCGGAGTGCTCGGCGAGCTGCTCGACGTGCTCCTGCTTGAAGCCGCGGAACTCGATGGCGTCGAACATGGAGCCGAGCACCTTGGCGGTGTCGAGGACCGTCTCCTTCTTGCCCAGCTGGATGTCGCCCTTGCCCAGGTACTCGGGGTGGGCGCCCAGGTCGATGCAGGCGGTGGTGAAGGCTGCGCGGGTGCGGGTGGAGGTCTTCTCGAAGAGCAGCGCGACGTTCTTGCCCTCGAGGTAGCGGTGCGGGACGTTCTGCTTCTTGAGGTCCTTGAGGTGCTCGGCGAAGCCGATGAGCCACATGAGCTCGTCCCTGGTGTAGTCCCTCGTGGAGAGCAGGTGGCGACCCTGGAAAACCGAATCAGTCATAGTCATGTTTCCTTTCGTCGGTTCTTGCCTACCCCCGACGGACGCCCCGCACGTGGGCCCCTCCAGACAGGTCAGGCGTTTCGTTCGCCCCGGATGGGGCATCGATACCTGTAGTCGGGCGCCGGTGCAGCGGCACGCCGAAACCATGACTCAAAGTCTAGGAGCACCCAGATGCCATGTGTTTGGTACCAACTCAAAGCCTTCCGGGGGTCTATTTGTTATTTTTTACAAATGAATTGTTATTCGTGAGCAATTGGCGGCTTGCAAGGCCAATTGTCCGAGCGTATTCGGAGTTGTTTTGTGAAAAATGACGATTCGAGTTAACTCGCACTATCTGCTGAGGAAAGTGAGGGAAAGGAATACGAGCAGCTCGCGGTCGTGTGAATCGCCCATGTCGAGGAGTGCTCGAATACGCCGCAACCGATATCGGACGGTGTTGGGGTGTTGGTGTAGGCGATCGGCGGTGTCGATGATGTCGCCGCTGCAGTGCACAAAGGCACGTGCCGTTTGGACCAGTTCGGTAGAGTTTTGTGTGTCGTAGCTTTCGATGCGGTGGCGAAAACCTTGCGCGGTGCGCTCGAACATGGGGTTGGTCTGCGCTGCATAGGAGAAGGCGCCCATGGACAGATCCGACCACTCAAGTCTGCGCGTTCCGCTCAGATGGGCTTCATTGAGAAGGATTGTTGCCTGACGAATGGAGATATCTGCCTCGCCGAGGGGCACCAGGTCGCCTATGCCGCAGTAGTTGACGCCAACTCCTCGAATGGCATTTTCTAGGTCACAGAAGACGCCCTCGTGCTGTTTATCGGTGGCATACGAGACGAAAACGAGCAGCGCATCGTGGTAGCGAAACGCGCATGCGTTTTGGACATCCTCGTGTCGCTGTCGAAACGAGTCCAGAAAATCGTTGAGGGTGTCTTGAATTGCGTACAGTGAGCAGCGATCATCTTTTTCGGCAGAGATGGCAATGCAGCGCATCGTCGATCCGGTAAGGCCCGCCAACTTGTTGATCTCTTGTCTTACTTGGGCTTTTGGCTTTCCCGATAGGAGCGTGTCGACTGCGTCGCTTTTGTCGGATGCGTCGAGATCGCGCTGCAAGAGGTTGAGCGACTCGAATGCGACGCGCTCATGGTAAGCGCCGGAATAGAGATATACCGGGACGCCCATGCGTACACTTGCTTGGGCGACTGCATCGGTAAAACATGGCGAGTACACACGTTTAACGGCAATGGCTGCGACACGCCTTTCAATCATGGCAATGAGCGACGCGTCGGATAGGTCGGGGTCTTCATAGCAAAAACCAAGATTGGTGAGAATGAACTCGCCGGGCATGTATGCGCTGTAGTCGTTGATTGAAGGAGGGCAGTCTAAGATACCAACGTTGTAGACGCGGTGCTCCCCGGCATCTTCGATGGGTGCGACTAAATCAATCCGCTCGAATGCCGGTAAGGCCAAAATGTCGGCAACGGTAATCATGGATGCCTCCGAACGACGCCGGGTTGCTTGAACTGCTTTGCGATATACGTGATCTTCTCATTGATACAGCATGAAGACGCGTGTATTGAAATAGTAGACCATTAATGCCTTACCGCATCGACGGGCAAACAGTTGCTTCGGCGCACGAGCGGGATGATATTAAGCTTTCATTCTGTTTTTGCGGCGAAGGGGAATGGTCGTCGCATACAGCATGCGATGCGCCGTTTACCACCGCAGGTTTGGCATGACCGTGCGGTGGGCATAATGGGTGACATCGAATGAAATC
>CAJMSO010000028.1 GCA_905216075.1 uncultured bacterium
GGAGGTGAGGCCCGTGCGGCCACCGTCGGCAGCGCCAGAGGTGGACTCGACGAAGGTGGTGATGGAGGAGACGCCCATAAAGCCACCGGCAGCAGCGGCCACGGAGTCGACGACCAGGATGGGACGGATGTCCTCGACATTGCCGTCCTCCGTCAGGAACTCGCCCTGCTTGGCGACGGCCATCGCGGTGCCCATGGTGTCGAAGAAGTCACTCATGAGCAGCGAGAAGGCAACGACGAGCAGCATCGGGTCGGTCAGAACCTTCACGATGGCCATGTTGCCATCGGCGGTGCTGGCAAACGGGGCGCCAAAGGTCGAGAAGTCGAGCGGTGCGATGAGGCCCTCGGGGGCGTGGGTGACGCCCAGCGGGATACCGGCGATAACGGCGACGATGATGCCGATGAGCAGCGAGCCCGGCACGTTGCGGGAAGCCAGGGCAACCGTCACGACGATGGAGATGATGCCGACGATAAAGGTGGGGGAGGCGATGTCGCCCAGGCCGACGAGCGTACCGGCGCCAGCGGTGATGATGCCGGCGTCGCACAGGCCGATCATGGCGATGAACAGGCCCAGGCCAACCGAGATGGCGTGGCGCAGGACCACGGGGATGGCGTCCATGATGGCCTCGCGCAGGCCGCACAGGACGAGCAGCAAGATGACGATACCCTCGAGGAAGATAACGCTCATGGCCACGTGCCAGTCACCGCCGCACATGGTGGTGGCGATGCCCGCGATCATGGCGTTGATGCCCAGGCCCGACGCGCAGGCGAGCGGGCGGTTGGCGAAGATGCCCATGCAGATGGTCATGATGCCGGCGCCCAGGCAGGTGGCGCAGGCGAGCGCTCCCGCATCGATGCCAGCGCCCGAGAGCACCGCGGGGTTGACGGCGATGATGTAGGCCATCGCCAGGAATGTTGTCAGTCCAGCGCGGAGTTCGGTCCCGATTGTGGACTTGCGCTCGCTGACGTGAAATAGTTCGTCCATGCATACCCTTTCCTTGCTCGGCCCCGAGTTTAGGCCGATTGACACGAACTCAACTACTATATCGCCTTTGAAAGGCTGATGTTCCTCGCATGTTGATGTTCGGCGCTTTGTAGCAGACAGACGGTATTTTTCGCATGAAAATGTGTGGGTACCGTATACTTAAGCAGTTACAACGACCCCTATGGAGGAACGTATGATTAAAGAGCTCTGCCACGACGAGGCTATTCTGTCCCAGCGTTGCGAGGTTGCGACCGTCGAGGACGAGTCGGTGGCACAGGACCTGATCGATACCATCAAGTCGCTCGACGATGCCGGCTGCCTTGCCGCTAACCAGATTGGCGTTACCAAGAAGGTTTGCGTCTATCTGGACGACGCCGGCGAGCCCCACGTGCTCTACAACCCCCGTCTGGTGTTTGGCCTGGGCGCCAGCAAGATGGAGGAGAGCTGCCTGACGCACGAGGAGGTCACCAAGTCCACGCGCTATATCAAGTGCAAGGTCGCTTATGACGTGATCGTCGACGGCAAGATGCGCGAGCGCAAGCAGGACTTTGTGGGCTTCGAGGCGCAGATGATTCAACACATGATTGACCACTGTCTTGGAAAGTTGGTCTAAGGGGACCAAAGCACCGCACTTCGTCTCTTTTGGCCCGGGCATGACATTGTTGTCATGTCCGGGCTTTTGTGTTTAGCGCCTTTTTGTTTGGAGACAATGAAATTAGCAAGAACGTAAAGCTAGGAGGCGCTATGTGTACGAGTATTCGATTTACCGATAATTCTGGCCACATGTATCTGGGCCGCAATCTCGACTGGAGCTTTGACTACGGCCAACAGGTTCGCGTGATGCCGCGCGGGTTTCACATTCCGTATTCGTTTATCGACGACGCGACAGCGGCACACGCGGTGATCGGTATGTGCATCGATTACAAGAACTACCCTATGTTTTTCGATTGCGGCAACGATGCGGGCCTCGCCGTGGCGGGTCTCAATTTCCCGGGTTATGCCGAGTATGCCGAGGACCCTGTCGACGGCAAGACCAATATCGCGGCCTATGAGTTCCCCCTGTGGGTGGCAGCGACGTTCTCGACGGTCGATGAGGTCGAGGCTGCGCTGCGCGATACGGTGATTGTCGCCAAATCTGCCGGAGAGGGGCTGGGCGTGTCGCTGCTCCATTGGATTATCGGCGACAGCCAGCGCAGCATCGTGGTCGAGATGATGGCTGACGGCCTGCATGTATACGACGATCCGGTCGACACCCTTGCCAACCAGCCGACCTTCCCGTGGCACATGGAAAACCTGCGCACCTATATCACCGCCACAAGCGATTTTCCGCAGACGGCGACATGGCGTGGCGCCGAGCTTAAGCCCTATGGAGCCGGTGCCGGCATGCGCGGCATTCCGGGCGATTGCTATTCGCCGAGCCGTTTTGTAAAGGCGGCGTACCTCAATGCCAATTACCCACAAAAGGAGAGCGAGACCGAAAACGTCGTTCGCATGTTCCGCTCGCTCGAGGGCGTGGTGATGATCGAGGGAGCGTCCAGGATGGGCGATGGCAAGTTCGAGAAGACTATCTACACCGGATGCTTTAGCGCGCGCACGGGCAATTATTACTACGCGATGTATGGGGATCCGTCGATTCGCTACGTGAGCCTGATGGATGCCGAGGGCGCGAGCCCCGATAGGCTCGTGGTTCCCGAGCCGCGTCGTTCGTAGCTCACTGGTCCGTTGCGACATAAAACGGCCTCGCACCTCTTATGAGATGCGAGGCCGTTGTCGTCAATGGCTGGTGGCGTGTTAGAAGTTGGCGTCGTTGAACTGGGTGCTCTCGAGTCCGTCGAGTTGCTGTTCGGGCGTATCGGCGACGCTCTCGAGCAGCTCGGTGGGATCGACGTTCATGTTTCTACCGGCCTCGTTGCCGTTGACCAAGTCGTCCGAGAAGATGTCGACCTCCATTTCCTCGGCCTCTTCGATCTGAACTTCGAGCGGCACCTGGGTGCGCACAAGTTTGACGGCCGGGCGCATGCGGGCAAAGAGCGGTACGTACTCGATGATGATGGCCGAGTTCTCGAGACCGTACCAGCGTGCCGGGCTTCCGCAGGCGCGGCGGACGGCGTACTTGATGGCCATCACGCGGTGGTCGTTGCGGTTGATGTCCGTTTCGGGGGCAAGCATCTTGCGCAGCATACAAAAGCGGAAATCGCCCACGTTGCCGCGCGTCTCGTAGATGGAGTAGGTGTGATGTTGCGGCGGCAGCTCGCCCGATGCCATCAGGTCGCCAACGATCTGACGCAGATAGGCGTTGACGCGCTGGTTGACCTTAAAGCCCAGGTCCAGGCGCACGCGGAACAAAAAGTCCGTGCCAAAGGTCTCGACGGAATACTCGTGCGTATAGGGTTCGTCGGTAACGTGCACGTTGATGAACCAATATGCCTTGGCGCGCTTGGGGTGCTTGTCCAGGATGGAATAGAGCACGTCGCGGTCGAGTGTGAGCGGGTCGGGGCTGTTGGTGAGAAATACCAGATTGTCGGCGAGCACGGGATAGGTCTCGTCGTTGCGCAGGCGGCCGAGCTGATCGATGTACTTGGAGACGGGCAGCAGGATGGTCTGCGTGCGCTCGATGGCGGTGCCGCGGCGCCACACGTACATAAGGCCAAACAGCAGCGCGGCCAAGAAGATCATGACATAGCCGCCGTCAAAGAACATGGTGAGGCACGAGGCAAAGAAGCACAGCTCAATGGCGCCAAAGAGCAGTGCGAAGACGCAGGCACCCAGTTTGTGCTTGAGGATGCCGGCGATATAGCTCGTCAAAAGCGTCGTGGTCATGAGCATGGTCACGGTGATGGCGAGGCCGTAGGCGCTCTCCATGCGCTCGGAGTTCTGGAACAGCAGCACGATGAAGATGCAGCCGACCCACATGATGTTGTTGACGAGCGGAATATAGAGCTGACCCTTGGTGTCGCTGGGGTAGTGGATGCGCAGGTGCGGCATAAGGTTGAGGCGCGTTGCCTCGGATACCAGCGAGAACGAGCCGGTGATGAGCGCCTGC
This sequence comes from uncultured bacterium, assembly GCA_905216075.1. Lineage (GTDB taxonomy): Bacteria > Actinomycetota > Coriobacteriia > Coriobacteriales > Coriobacteriaceae > Collinsella. The sequence goes on from CAJMSO010000028.1 coordinate 4,028, forward strand.
GAGGCGATGATGGCCGCCACGGCCGAAAGCACGATGGCAAAGGGGCGCAGGGGCTCAGGGAGCATCATATAGAACGGGTTGACGATATCCATCGCGAGCATCTGGGGATTGGAATTGTTTGCGAGCAGCCAAGCGCCCTGACCCAGGTAGTTAAGGATAAGCGCCGCCTTAACAAACGGCCAGGATGCGTAGATGTTGGCCTTGCCCACGTGGCCCATGTCTGAATAGAGCGCCTCGGCGCCGGTCGTCGACAGAAAGACAAAGCCGAGCACCATAATGCCCGAGTGGTTGATGGGCGAGAACAGGAACATGATGCCGCGGATGGGGTTGAGCGCGCGCAAGATGGACAGGTTGCCGAGCATGTTGAACAGACCGGCGCCTGCCAGGAACAGGAACCACAACGTCATGAGCGGACCGAACAGCTTGCCGATTGACGAGGTGCCAGCGCGCTGCATGGCAAACAGGCCGCAGATAATGATGATGGTAATAATGATGACGTTAGTTTGCCCGTCACCCAACAGCGCGTGGCCCCACTCGATGGTGCGCAGACCCTCGATGGCTGTGGTGACCGTGACAGCGGGGGTGAGGATGCCGTCGGCGAGTAGCGCCGCACCGCCGATCATGGCGGGGAGAATCAGCCACGGTGCCACCTTGCGCACCAGGCTAAACAGGGCGAAGATGCCGCCTTCGTTGTGGTTGTCGGCCTTCATGGCGATTACCACGTACTTGACCGTGGTCACGAGCGTCATGGTCCAGATGACGAGCGAGAGTGCGCCCAAAATCATGTCCTCGCTGACGGTGCCGATGCCGCCGTTGTTGGCGACGATTGATTTCATGGTGTACATAGGGCTCGTGCCGATGTCACCATAGACGACGCCGAGCGTTACGAGCAGCATGCCAGCGGAGAGGGGGATGGCTCCGTGCCCGCCTTGCCCGCGCTGGTCTTGGAGGTTTGCCTCCAGTTTATTGTGTGCCACGAGGACTCCCTTAGACATCCGGTTATCTGTCTAGGACAAAAAACTTTATGCCGTCTTTATACATACAAGAGCAGTTTGGCACATCGGGTTATTTTAGACAATAATCCTCAGCTGGGGATTATTTATCTACGCAGGTAGCATTTCAAAGCAGGGGCTTTTAAGCACGTACTGTCTGGGCGATGCCAGCCTTGGCGTTTGCGCGTTTGCCGGCGAGTTCGCAAAAAATCGCGCCGCCGATGATAAGCGCGGCGCCCATCAGGCGGACCGGTGTTATGGCTTCGCCCAAAAGGACGGCCGAGAACACGACGGCCGAAAGCGGCTCGAGGTAGCCGACGACCGCGACGGTCTGGACGGGCAGCTTGGCGACGGCACTAAAGTAGAGCAGGCAACCGATGCCGGTGTTGACGACGCCGAGCATAGCGACGGCGTGCCAATCAATACTGGCGGCGACGCCGGCGGACAGGAATGAGGGAGCACCCTGCGTGATGAGCGTGAGGACCAGCGCGGTCACAAAGGCGGCACTCACCTGGAGCGTGGAGTTCTCGAGGCCTTCGATGTGTGGCGCACCCTTGCTAGCGATGACCATCAGCGCATAGCAAAATGCCGAGGCGATGCCGCAGGCGATACCTGCAATGGGCATATTGCCGCCTAGACCTTGCACTGCAATGAGAAAAGCACCGCAAGCAACGGCGATAAAGCCGGCGATTTTGCCTCCGGTCAGCTTTTCGCCAAAGATGAGCGGGGAGAGCGCCATGACAATGATGGGGCCGCAGTAGTACAGCAGCGAGGATACGCCGACGCCGATCGTCTGGTAGGCGCGGAACAGAAAAATCCAGCTGGCGCCCAGCGCGGCTCCCGAGAGGAGGAGGGCTGCGGCTTCGCGGGGGCGAGATGGCGCCTGCAACTTATGGCGTTGGGTGATGGCGAGGATGGTGACAAGCGAGAGTGCGCCCAAAAACGTGCGTAGTAGCACGATATCGGAGCTCGGCAGTGCGATGGCAGCGGCGATGATGCCGTTGGAGCCAAACAATAGCAATGCTGCTAAGTACGTAAACAGCCCGTTGTTCATGCGCTGACATCCCCTCTATATCTGAGCATCTTCACTATGGGTGAACTGGCTTTAGAAGAAAAGCGAATATAATGCATGGCTGACATGACAAAAGCTCATGCAAGGATGGAGGACTGCCGTGGAAACGAATATTCAAAAGATGCAGGTGCTGCTGGAGACGGTGCGCGCCGGAAGCTTTACGCGTGCTGCCGAGCGCCTGAGCTATTCGCAATCGGGCGTGAGCCGTATGGTGGCCGATCTTGAGGCCGATTGGGGCTTTAAGGTGCTCGACCGCAGTCGCGAGGGCGTGGCTCTTTCTGCCGACGGGCGGCAAGTTATGCCGGCGGTCGAGACGTTGTGCGAGGAATTTGTTCGTTTGCAGCGACGGGTGGATGAGATGCGTGGGCTCATGCGCGGCAAAATCTGCATCGGTACGTTTTCGAGTGTGGCGACCCACGTGCTGCCGCCGGTGATTGCGCACTTTCGCGCCGATCACCCGGACGTCGATTACGAGCTGCTGATGGGTGATTACTCCGAGATTGAGCAATGGGTGGCGGAAGGTCGCTGCGACCTGGGCTTTATTCCGCGCGAACCACGCGGCGCCGGCATGGCGTCGCGGCCGTTGGTGCAAGATGAGTTGATGGCCGTGGTGCCAGCGGACTCCTCGCTTGCTACCGCGGAGGTCGTTTCCCTTGCCGATTTGGCCAACGAGCAGTTTATTCTGCTGGAACGCGGTAGCGACGACGAGATTACGCCGCTGTTTCGCCGCGCGGGCCTGGCGGTACGCTCTAAGCTGTCGACCTGGGATGATTATGCGATTATGGCCATGGTCGAGGACGGTCTGGGCGTGAGCATTCTTCCGGCGCTCATCTTGCGCCGCTGCCAGTTCGATGTTGCCGTGCGCCCGCTCGAGGGACATCCTCATCGGCAGATCAACGCCATATACCGCACCGCTGACGTTTCGCTTGCGGCGGCTCGTTTCCTTGAATATCTCTAAAAGCGCGTACCTGTTGTCTACTTTGGGACAATTCTCGGGGTTCGGTACATTTTCTTATGAAATTGAACTATCGGATAATGCGCCGCGCTATACTGCTGCCTAAATTGAACTCAGGTTCAATTTGTGTTCTATAAATTGAACTTTGCCAGCAAGGAGGTTCTAATGGCCCAAGAGACGTTTAGCGATCGCCTGCGACAGACCATGTCCGATCGCGACGTTCGCCAGTCGGATGTAATCCGCGCATCGGAGATGCTCGGCAAAAAACTCGGCAAGAGTCAGATGAGCCAATATGTGAGCGGCAAGACGATCCCGCGGCGCGATGTGGCAGAGCTGCTCGCCCGTATTTTGGAGGTCGATGTTTCCTGGCTGCTCGCCAGTGACGCCGATCAAGTCGAGACGTCCTCGTCCCATAACGTTGCCAAATCCGAACCTAGTCTCTCAGCTCAAATTCCAAGGAGCACCACCATGCGTACTTTTTCTAAATCCACCAAGCTCGATAACGTCCTGTATGACGTGCGCGGTCCCGTCGTCGACGAGGCTGCCCGTATGGAGGACGAGGGCGAGCGCATCCTCAAGCTCAATATCGGCAACCCGGCGCCCTTCGGTTTTCGCACGCCCGACGAGGTTATCAAGGACATGCGCCAGCAGCTGCCCGACTGCGAAGGCTATTCCAATTCGCGCGGCCTGTTCTCTGCGCGCAAGGCGATCATGCAGTATTCGCAGATCAAGGGCCTGCCCAATGTTCAGATGGAGCATATCTACACGGGCAACGGCGTGTCCGAACTCATTCAGCTTTCGATGAACGCTCTGCTCGACAATGGCGACGAGATTTTGATCCCCAGCCCCGACTATCCGCTCTGGACGGCGTGCGCAACCCTCGCCGGCGGTCATCCCGTGCACTATCTATGCGATGAGCAGGCGGATTGGTATCCCGACCTGGAGGATATGGAGTCCAAGATCACGAGCGCGACCAAGGCCCTCGTCATCATCAACCCCAACAACCCCACGGGCTCGGTCTACCCGCGCGAGGTGCTCGAGGGCATCGTCGAGGTTGCGCGCAGGCATCAGCTGATGATCTTTGCCGATGAGATCTACGACCGTCTGTGCATGGACGGCTACGAGCACGTCTCGATTGCCTCGCTCGCTCCCGATCTGCCCTGCGTTACCTTTAGCGGCCTTTCCAAGTCGCACATGATCGCGGGCTATCGTATTGGCTGGATGGTGCTTTCGGGCAACCAGCGCTGCATGAGCGACTTCATTATGGGTATCAACATGCTCTCTAACATGCGCCTGTGCTCCAACGTGCCGGCCCAGTCGATCGTCCAGACGGCGCTCGGTGGCCATCAGTCGGTCAACGACTACATCCGTCCCGGCGGTCGTGTCTACGAGCAGCGCAACTTTGTGTATGAGGCACTCAACAAGATCGATGGCATCTCGGTGGTCAAGCCGCGCGCGGCGTTCTATATCTTCCCCAAGATGGATGTTAAGAAGTTCAACATCACCGATGACGAGCAGTTTGCCCTCGACCTGCTGCACGAGAAGAAGATTCTGATCACGCGCGGCGGCGGCTTTAACTGGGCCGAGCCCGATCACTTCCGCATCGTGTACCTGCCGCGCATGGAAGTGCTCAAAGAGTCGCTCGAAGACCTCGCCGATTTCTTCGATCATTACCGCCAGAGCTAAGGGATAGAGGCCCCATACAATCGAAAGCTCCCTGCAGTTGCTTGGCTGCGGGGAGCTTTCTTGAATCGGCGGAACTAAATAACGATTCCGCAGCAGTGGTCGATTTCGTGTTGGATGATCTCGGCGGTGTAGCCCGAGAAGTTTTTGATGCGGTGGACGAAGTTCTCGTCCAAATATTCAACCTTAATGCGGCGATAGCGGGTGCAGGGACGCTCGCCGATCAGCGAGAGGCATCCTTCGCTCGTTTGATAGGCATTGACCTGCTCAAGAATTTGAGGGTTGTACATCAGGAGCGCCCTGTTGCCGTCCTTTACGCAGATGATGCGTTTGCGCACACCGATCATGTTGGCGGCGAGCCCCACGCACTCGCGCTCATGCTCGTGGAGCGTATCCAGGAGGTCTTGCCCGATCACGGTGTCGTCGGGCCCTGCGTCTTCGGAAGGCAGGCGCAAAAAGAACTCGGATTTCATGATGGGCTTAATCATGGCGGGCTCCTCATGTCTCATGCTTTCGTGGACTTTTAATAATAGCGCGGAAGGAAAGCTGTGCGTCCGCGTTACAATCTTTCGACGTTGGACCATGTTGCCAGATTCGTCGTGTGCGGCGTCTGACGTAAGTCTAGGGCTCATTTTCGCCCTGGACTGTTCCTCTGGGGCGATGCGACTGTCGTTCCAAGAGGAAGGAAATGCATGGGGAGCAAATCCCAAAAGCAAACTCAATCACCATCGACGGCCTCGGCGCTTCTCGTCGTAATGTATATCGCAGCCTTTGTTGCCGCGTTTAACGAGAACATCATTAACGTGGCGTTGCACGACATTATGGCGGCCTTTTCGGTGAGTGCCACCACGGCGCAGTGGCTTGTTTCGGGCTACATGATCGTGACATCGATCTTTACGGCCATCATGGCCTTTCTGTCCGGTCGTTTCTCGACACGCAAGTTGCTGTTTTTCGCATGCGGATGCATGGTCGCCGGCGAAGTCCTGTGCCTGTTCGCTCCGTCATTTAGCGTTTTGCTGCCAAGCCGTATTTTGCAGGCTGCGGGATCGGGCATCTTGTTCCCGCTCATGATGAACGTGGTGCTGTCTTGCGCTCCGCGCGAGAAGCTCGGTCTCTATCTGAGCCTGGGCGGAGCCTGCATTACGCTGGGGCCGGCGTTTGGACCCGTGATCAGCGGTCTTATGTGCACGTTGTTTGGCTGGAGGGCGGTGTTCGTAGTACCGCTGGTGGGCGGCATTGCGGTCGCTGCGGCGGGCGTAAAGCTTGTTCAGAATGTCGGAGAGCGTTCGAACGCCACGCTTGATATTCTGTCGGTTGTTTTGCTCGCCGCCGGTATTACGGCATTTGTGTATTCCGTAGGCGAGTTCTCGACCAATCTGATTGCCGGTATCGTGACGCTTTTCGCCGCCATTGTGCTGCTCGGCCTGTTTGCGGCCCGCCAGCTCAAGCTCGAGCATCCGGTGCTTAACGTGCGTCCCATGGCGAGCGTTCGTTTTTGGCCTGCGTGTCTGCTTGTGGTGGTGTCGATGATGACGACGTTCTCGATGAGCGTTTTGTTGCCGCTCTATTTTGAGGGCGCATACGGCATGACCGCACTTGTTGCGGGCTTGCTCATTTTGCCGGCGATTGCCTGCAACGCCGTGACCTCGATTGTGGGCGGACGCGTGATGGACGCCCGTGGCGCATGGCCGCTGCTGCCGGTCGGCTTTGCCCTGATTGCCGTGGGGCAGACTGCCATCTCGATGACGGCGGCAAGCATGAACATCGGCGTCGTCGTGGCACTGACCGTTGTGGTGTATGCCGGAGTCGGTTTGGTGCTGAGCCCCTCGCAGACGGCCGGCTTGGAGACGCTGCCTGCCGCCGAGCATCCTCACGGAACGGCATTGCTTAACACGTGGAATATGATTGCCGCATCGTTTGGCCCGTCGCTGTTTATCGGCCTGCTCTCGAGTTCTGCGTCGACTGCCGGCGCGGCTGGCGCTGCGACCGACGTTGCCCAGGCGATTGGATTTGCAACTGCCGTGCGTGTGGCGGCTGTAATTGCCGCGGTCGGGTTCGTGGCGTCGCTGGTGTACGCTCGTCGCGAGTCACACATGTCGCATTAATGTGTGCACATAGATTCTGCAGCTAGATTGGATGGCGACACCATAAACTAATGGACGTTTTGCCGAGAGGCATGAATGTTTAAAGCGCAAAGAGTGCGCGACGGGCCCCGCGAATGGGGCGATGATGCCCGAGAGGGCCAAGAAGGAGTCTCATGTCCGAGAACGAAGAGATCATGAACGAGACCGAGAACGAGACCATGGCTGCCGAGGTCGAGGCAGTCGAGACCGTGGAGACCGAAGCTGCCGAGGTCGAGGCTGCTGACGAGGTTTCCGTCGAGGAGGAGGCCGAGGTTGTCGAGGCCGCCGTTGATTACGATGATGAAGAGCTGATGGACAAGATGCAGAAGGCCGCCCGCCTGCTGCGTAGCCGTCGCTTTGCTATTTCCAAGGAGGAGGAGGCCAAGGCCGAGCGCATGGCGAACATCGAGCGCGCCATCAAGCTTCTTGACCTCAAGCCCAAGATGGAGCAGAAGGAAATGTCCGACCTGCTGGGCATGCGCCTTCGTGAGCTCGATGGCCTGATGGCCGAGGCCGCCGATCTGGTCGGCCGCATCGACGACGCCGAGGGCGATATGCGCAAGATCGTTGTCTTCGCTGCCGAGGATGCCGCTGAGGGCCTGGTCGAGCTTGCCAACAAGAAGGAGAAGCTCCTGCCCGAGCTTTCTTACGAGGAGGCCACCGAGCTGATGGCTGCTCTCGATAAGGTTATCGCTCCGCTCGTCGCCATGGGCCTGGACGAGGATCGCGGTCCTCGCGGCGGCCGTGACGACCGTGGTGGCCGTGGCGGCGA
>CAJMSO010000029.1 GCA_905216075.1 uncultured bacterium
GTTTGGTTTTGAAAACACTCCACAGCGCGAGGCCCGCCTTTCCGTTGCTCCGTAGGAGCAGGAAAGGCGGGCCTCATACGCGAGGACGTTTTCAAAACCAAGCCCGGTCCCGGCCGGACAGCCCACGAACGCTACAGGTTCTTGACACCCATCGCGCGCATGGCGTTCAGGATGGCGATGATCGCCACGCCCACGTCGCCGAACACGGCAAGCCACATGTTGGCGATGCCCAGTGCCGCAAGCACCAGAATCAGCAACTTAATGCCCAGCGCAAAGATGATGTTCTGCCAAACAATCGTCATGGTCTTGCGCGCCACGCGGATCGCGAGGGAGATGTTGGACGGCTTGTCATCCATCAGCACGACGTCCGCCGCCTCAATTGCGGCGTCCGAGCCCATGGCGCCCATGGCGATGCCCACATCGGCACGGGTAAGCACGGGTGCGTCGTTGATACCGTCGCCGACAAAAGCGAGCTTGCCCTTGCCGCTTTCGCCCGCGAGCAACGCCTCAACACGCTCGACCTTATCGCCCGGCAGCAGCTGCGCGTGGAACTCGTCGAGACTGAGTTGCTTGGCCACAGACGCCGCAACCTCCTCGCGGTCGCCCGTGAGCATGACGGTGCGCTTGACGCCGGCGGCGTGCAGGTCGCTGATCGTCTGCTCGGCATCGGCCTTAACGGTGTCTGCAATCACGATGTGGCCGGCGTACACGCCGTCAACGAGCACGTGGAGGATTGTGCCGACAACCTCGCAATTGGGAGCGTCGATACCGGCCGCAGCAAGCATCTTGGCATTGCCAACGACGACGTGCTTGCCGTCGATGGTTGCCGTCACGCCATGGCCCGCGTCGTTGGTGGAGTCGCTTACGCGCTTGGGGTCGACCTCGCCATGGTAGGCGGCGCGCACGGACTGCGCGATGGGGTGATCGGAGAACGACTCCGCAAGGGCTGCGACCTCGAGCAACGACTGCTCGGTATAGCCAGACTCGGGGTGCACCGCCACGACCGAAAACGTGCCGTTGGTGAGCGTGCCGGTCTTGTCGAAGACGACGGTGTCCACGTCGGCGAGCGTTTCGAGGTAGTTAGAACCCTTGATGAGAACGCCTAGTTTGGATGCGCCGCCGATGCCGCCAAAGAAGCTGAGCGGCACGCTGATCACGAGCGCGCACGGGCAGCTGACGACCAGGAAGGTCAGGCCGCGCAGGATCCAGTCGGACCAGGCGCCGGTGACCAAGCCGCCGCCGAGCGCGAGTACCGCGGCAGCGCCGGTGACGGCGGGCGTGTAGACGCGGGCGAAGCGCGTGATGAAGTTCTCGGTGCGCGCCTTCTTTTCGCTGGCGTTTTCTACGAGCTCCAGGACGCGCGCGACGGTGGACTCGCCAAATGGCTTGGTGGTGCGCACGTGGATGAGCCCCGTCATGTTGATGCAGCCGCTGATGATGTCGTCGCCGGACTTGGCGGGGCGGGGAACTGACTCGCCCGTGAGTGCGGCGGTGTCGAGCTGGGTTTCGCCTTCGACGATGACGCCGTCGATAGGCACGCGCTCACCGGGCTTGACCACGATCACGGTGCCGACGGCGATGTCATCGGGGAAGACCTGCTCGAGTGTGCCGTCGGGCTGCTCGACGTTAGCGTAGTCGGGCGCGATGTCCATCATGGCACTGATCGACTTGCGGCTCTTGCCCACGGCGTACGCCTGAAACAGCTCGCCGACCTGGTAGAACAGCATGACGGCGGCGCCTTCGGCCATGTGCGGATCGGTGTCGGGGAAGAGCACCATGGCAAACGCGCCGATGGTCGCGACGGCCATGAGGAAGCTCTCGTCGAAGGCCTTGCCGCGGCGGATGTTATTGAATGCCTTTTGCAGTACGTCGTAGCCGGCAATCAAAAACGGCACGAGGAACAGCACAAAGCTGGCGTAGATGTCGCCCGGGGTGCCGAATGCGGCAGTGAGGGTGCCGAGCTCATCGAGGGCGTACACCACGGCAAAAATGCCCAGCGCTACCAGGATGCGGTTGCGCTTATGCTCGAGTGATTCTTTTTTCTTGCGCTTCTTCTTTTTCTTTTTGGGGTCGGTGGTGGCCATGACTCGTATCCTCCCATTTGAATGAATGAACACTCGCTCATATAATTTCGCGAGCAAAGGCCGCGGCAAGCGCGGCCTTGCAGGTTGGCGTAAACCTGGGCTAGAGAATGATCTCGCAGTCCGGCTCGGCGTCGGCCGTAAACTCAACAACGCGGTTGAGCACCTCGTCGAACTCAGCATCATCGGCCTCGAGCGTCAGCTTCTGGGTCATAAAGTTGACGGACACGGATTTGACGCCCTCGAGTTTGGCCAGCTCGTCCTGAAGCTTACGCGCGCAGTTGGCGCAGTCGATCTCATCGAGCTTAAACTGCTTTTTCATGGTGGGTTCCTTTCCCTGTATTTGCGGCTTGGGTGCAGGCCGCGCTGGTACCGTGGTTAGTCGCTATTCGCAGATGTGGCTCATGCCCTGGTTGAGCATGGTGTAGACGTGGTCGTCGGCGAGCGAGTATAGGATATTGCGCCCGTCGCGCCGGAATTTAACCAGGTGCGACTGCTTGAGTGTGCGCAGCTGGTGCGACACCGCGGACTGCGAGGTTTCGGTCGCTTCGGCGATGTCTGCCACGCAGAGCTCGCGGCCCATGAGGGCGTAAAGGATCTTGATGCGCGTGGTGTCGCTGAAGACCTTGAACAGGTCGGCGAGGTCGTAGAGAAGCTCCTCGTCGGGAAGGTCCTCGGGCGAGCAGGTGGTGGGGATCACTGGCTCGGTGGCCTCGGTGTCGGGTTTCGTTTCATCAACGCGGATGCTCATTGCAATATCCTTTCATATGAACATACGCTCAAATAACTTACTTCCGATTATATGAGCGTATGTTCATATGTCAATAACGTTTAAGTAATTCATCGCACAAAATGATGGGGAATAGTGGACGAGATTCCGGATTGAGCGGTTTTGATAGTCGATGCCGAGGTGGGTGCCCCCGCGCCGTGCAAAAATTGGAGTATTCTGCAACTATAGGGGGTCTGTTTATCTATTTCGGGCCAAATAAAGCCGCTCAAGAGTTATCCAAGGGCGGTAAACAGATAAGATCTTCCTCAAGTGTTGCCTAACGTTCCCGTTCGATAGCGTCTTTGTTTCTCATTTGGATTAACTTGTGGGTGCTGGAGGGCCGACCCTGCTGAATACTCGCAATTTTGCACATCGCTAGGGTACCCACCTTGTTAGCCGGTCTAGCTTCCGGCCTCGAAGATCCTGCCCTCGGGCGCGAAGCTGCTTGTTTGGTTGAGTGATGGGCTGTCGGGTTCGACAGTCTGCATGTCATCGATTGCCGGAGCCTCGTTAATCGTCGGATCGTCCAATGTGATGCCTTCGAGCATTGCTTTTTCGAGGTCGATTCGTTGGCGCTCTTCGGAATCCTGGCGAAGCTCCTTCTGAATTCGCTTTTTCTCTTCTATAAACCTTCTGAGCACAAACTGTCTCAGGTCCTCTTGCATGATTTGAAAGTCTTTTGGCAGACGCGAGGGGCGTACGCCCTCTTTCCGCTGGATTGCTTCCATGACCCTAACAAAAGAGCTGGCATGCATAAAGGAATAACGGCTGACGGTGATGATTCCGTACCCCATGGACGCAAGTGCATTCTTGCGCTCCTCATCGATGGCGCGGTCTTCTTCCGCGTCATGATAAAAACCGTTGTATTCAATGTCTGTGCGAGATTTCTTTAGATACGCATCCATAAAGAACTTTTTGCGTCTCGTGAGATTCTTTGCGGCAGTGGTGACCTGCACCTCGTAATCGGTCTCAATTCCCTTAATACCAAGCCCTCCTTCGCTTTTGGGCAGCGTTAGCATCATGACAAAGGCTGTTTCCATAGGAGACCGGCATCCGTCGCGCACACATTGGATCGCCTTTCGGGCAAGGGCCAGACCGTCGCATCTGGTAATGGAATTAAAGAACTGCTTTAACCTCTCGGTCGAAGTGAGCGCGAAACGCTCGGTATAGGAGGTGGAAGAGTCGGTTCCAAGGGAATAAGCGCCGCACAGTTCAAAGTAGTACTCCACTAGTTCGCGAAAAGAAAGATAGGTGGCGGCCTGAAGTGCGCAAAGCTCAACGCCAACAACGAAGATGCCATCTTTGAGCTCTATAAAGCGTGAGTTCGAGAATCGTTTTGAAGAAACGTGGCATTGACAGTTCACTGCATAGCGCGCATTCCTGCGATCAAACACCATCACCTCGAGGGAATCATTTGCGTCGAGGGAAACATCATGTTTGGTGAGCCATTCTGCGGCTGCGTCAAGGAGCGTTCCGGTGGGACATGATCCGTAAATCGCGGCAGGACTACAGGACTCGATGCCTTTCGCAGACACCGAATGCGCGGCCTGGTAGACCGCTTTTGCAGTGGTATGTGACAATACGATACTCATGATATATATCGTGTCAGCTAATGCCGTGTTGATGGCGCTGAGTGGAAAAATCGTTTTAGAGGTCTAACCAAATGCTGTCCAAAAGCTTGACGCAATAATGGGTTGGTACGCCCTAAATTAATGTTTTCGCAGCTCGGCTATAGCATAGAAATACTCAGTTGCTGCGCATTTGATATCGATGCATCACCATCCGACAACGAATTACGTGTCGGGAATTGGCCGAAATCGTTCAAAATGAGGGTTCAGAATTTGTGATGACAGATCTATCTGTGGAACGTAGAGCGGCCCCGCTGCGGGGTTTCCCGCTGCGAGGCCGCTCGTGATCTACGCCGGGGTTTGCCGCAGGCGTTTCTACTTGGCAAACAGGTTCTTGAGGTTGAACTCGGCCTGGACGGTGCGGAGCATGAGGTCGGTGTCGTCGAGGCCCAGGTGCTGCTCGTTGGCGTCGGCGGCGAGGGTGCCGCGGCGGCGGGCCCAGTTCTCGAGCGCGGCGGGCGCGGATTCGCGGGGGAGCGAGCGGACGTCGGCATCCAGGCTGCGGCAGATCTGGCGCGAGTCGATGACGATGATCTTGCCGGCACGGCGTGCCTCGGCGTAACCGTCCAGGTGGATCTTGAACCAGCTGTCCTCAAAGGCGGCGTTGTGAGCCATGTACGGGTACTTCTTCATGAGCTTGAGCAGCTGCTTCTGCAGCTCCTTGTTCTCGCGGAACGGCTTTTTGCCGTCGATGTCGTCCCAGGTGATGTGGTGGATATTCGACAACGGCACATCCTCGCCGCGGTAGATATCGGGCAGGCCGCAGTAGTGTGCCTCGGCGTCGTGCGGGACGGCATCGCTGGTGAGTTCCATGATCTCCCAGCCCACGTTGATGATATAACCGCGCTCGGGTGCACGGCCGGTGGTCTCGATGTCGATACCGAGCACGGTGCCCTGGATGGGCTTGCGGGCGTAGGCCACGCCGAGCGCGTCGCGGTCGCCGCGGATTTCGCGCATAACGGACGCGGCGGTGCGCTTTTGCATCTTGCCGATGGCGGCGCAGGTGTCGGCATCGGAGAGGCCGCGGGAAAGCGTCGCGGGCGTCACGTTGCGCAGGCGTGCCTCGCCAATCTGGTCGCACAGGTCGCGGTTGCGGTCAGCCAGGTCGCGCACGGTGGCAAAGTCGAAGCTGGGGTCGCCCTCGGCGGTAAAGTACTCGGTTTCGAGCACCTTAAGGGCCTCCTCGCCCTTCTGGCGCTCGGATTCCATGGCGCCATGATCGCCATAGATAAACATGGGAATAAACGGCTGGCGCTCGTATTCGAGTGCTTGTGAAACGTTCATATAACTGCTCCTTGGATGGGTCGCGTCGTGCGACTCAGGGTCATTAAGATGTGGCGAGATGATAGTTTACCATGGGCAACTATTGGCATCGCGCCTAGGACAACTACAATACCCTAGTTGACCGCTAGGACTTTTACAATGCTGCCGAAAGACACGAAAGGTTCCATCCGTCATGGGTTTGTTGATTGATATTCTGCTCGACGCCGGCAAGGACACGCTCTCGCTGGTGCCGTTTTTGTTGGTGACATATCTGGCCCTCGAGACCTTGGAGCACGTCGCGGGCGACCGCGTTAACGGGGCCATCAAGCGCGCCGGCGCCGCGGGTCCCGTGGTTGGCTCGCTGCTGGGCATGGTGCCGCAGTGCGGCTTTTCGGCAATGGCGGCAACGCTGTACGCCGGTCGTGTCGTGACCTTGGGCACGTTGGTGGCGGTGTTCCTTTCGACCTCCGACGAGATGCTGCCGCTGCTACTTGCCGAGCAGGTTCCCGTGCAGACTATGGCGATGTTTTTGGCTTCGAAGGCACTGATCGCGCTGGTCACGGGCTTTATCGTGGACGCCGCCATTCGCGGCCTGCGTCGTAACGCTCGCGCGCATGCGGCGATTCGCCGTACCGTGCTGGGGACCGCTGCTAATCCGGCTCATGTGAACTGCGCGCACGACGACCACAGCGGCGGTGACATCATCGACGAGGTGGCCGAGGCGGGCGTGAGCGCCGATCACATCCATGAACTGTGCGAGCGCGACCATTGCGGTTGCGATGAAGACGAGGACGAGCACGAACACGGACATGGACACGATCACGGTCATGGGGGCGAGCATGAACACCATGATGGCCACGGTCACTCCCACTCTCACGAGGGCGCGCCCCTCCTGTCGATTATTCGCAGCGCCATCTCGCACACCGTGCAGGTATCGGTATTCATTTTTCTGGTGACGCTGATTCTGGTCGCCGTGCTCGAGACCTTCGGCGAGTCCGCGATCGAGCAGTTCCTGCGTGGCAACGAGACGCTCGCCGTCCTGGGTTCGGCGCTTGTCGGCCTGATCCCCAACTGCTCGGCGAGCGTGGTCATTACGCAGCTGTATCTGGAAGGCGCACTGCAACTGGCACCGATGCTCGCCGGTACGCTCATTTCCGCCGGCGTGGGTTATCTGGTACTGTTCCGCACCAATCGCAGCGCTCGCGAAAACGCCGTGTTCCTGGTCATGATGTACGTCATCGGCGCTGGCTGGGGCCTCGTCCTATCTGCCTTTGGCCTCTAAGTGGGCCTAACAAAACGGGCTTCAAAATAGCCATGCACGGCGCTTGCACAATGCGGCGACGCATGGCATTTTGAAGCCCGTTTTTTGTTGAGCCATGGATCCTGAGAGCTCACACCGCTCAAAACAAATAGGCAGATTTTTTAGGTATGTCCCAAAAATCTGCCTTGGTTAGCGCAGCAGCTCGGTGAGGTTGCGCTTGAAGCGGGCGCGGTCTTCACTGGTGAAGGCTGCCGGCCCGCGGGTGCGTCCTCCGGCGCGGCGCACCTTCTTTTCCTCGTGGCGAATAAACAGCTGCATATCGATAGTCGCCTTATCGTAGACGCGCCCGCGCACGCCGATGGAGGCGGCATCGCGGCCGAGCACCATGCTCGCCAGCCCAATGTCCTGCGTCACGACCACATCGCCCGCCTGCAGACGTTCGACAATGGCAAAGTCGGCGCTATCGGCGCCTACGCTCACGTCGAGCGTCGTGACCCAAAAGCCGCGTCGCGCGTGCTCGGCATCGCGCGGGTCGTCGCGACGAATGTGCCGTTCCAGGTTTTGTGTGCTGTTGCCGGCGATAACAACGGCGACGCCCGCCCGCCGCGCGCAGTCAATCGACTCGCGCGTGACCGGGCAGGCGTCGGCATCAATAAAGAGCGTTCGCGGCATCTAGTGCACCAGTTTGCCAAATTGAATAGCGCGAACAATCAGCGTTACGCCAAACACCAGCAGCGCGGCGCCGCTAAAGATGACGAGCATCTTGGCCGACCACAGCGGATAGATAAACACGAACATGCCGGCGATGATGGAGAGCGCGCCGCTCAGGATGGCGAGGGCGCGGTTGGACGAAAGCTCGGACTCCAGAATGGACATGACACCTTCGACAATCCAGCCAAAGCCGGCCACGATAACCACCATCGTGGTGAGCGTCGCGGTCGAGAAGGCCTGGTTGCGCAGGATTATGACGCCGCCCAAGATAATGAGTAGGTTGGAGATGATGCTCGTCACGCGCCAGCCGGTGGGCAGCAGCGGCTCGAAAACAGCGGTAAACAGCCTGATCGCGGCCGTGATCACAAAGTAGAAGCCCAAGACGGTCGTTAGGAAGACGAGGGACTTGGCGGGTGCGAAAAGCAGCGCGATACCAGCAATGAGTGCTAAGACGCCCGTGATGGCGTAGATCCAGCGTACGGCCTTGACGGCTTTGCCCGCCATGCTTTTCTCGTCAAATCCAAACTGGCTCGATTTTTGGTCATCGTTCTTAAAGATGCCCATGATGTCTCCTTTCCGCGTGGCGTAAGCCTTAATCGTTACAACCAGTATCGCCTAAAGGCACCGGCGTATGGGTCGGGGAGGGCGAAATGTAACCCAAAGGTCCCGATTTGTTCTCGTTGTTCCCTGTGTCGCGACATTTTATTCAACAGATGTAGAACATTGCAGCTCTGTTCGTTATTGCCTGCGTTTTAGGTTAGATTTTCCTAAGAACAATTGGCTTGTATTGGGGGGTTCCTATGAACGAAGCAGTTCCCGAGGCACCGTCGAGTGTCGAATCGATGGCAAAGCAGGGCTGCGAAAAGCTCGGTCTGGAATCGTTTGACGCGCTGGTCCGTCGTGCCCGCACATGCCGTCGATTTGACGAGTCCATGCGCGTACCGCGCGAGTTTTTGCTTGAGCTGGCAGAGCTGGCGCACCTGGCTCCCTGCGGCGCTAATGCTCAGCGTCTGCGTTTTCATGTGGTGAGCGACGCCGAGGAGTGTTCGAGCTTATTTGAAAAGCTCACATGGGCTGGTGCGCTCAAGGATTGGTCGGGTCCTGTCGAGGGCGAGCGCCCGACCGGCTATATCGCGATCCTTGCCGAGCGTCCCGCTCCGGGCAAGCCTGCCGCGCCAATCACC
Source organism: uncultured bacterium (assembly GCA_905216075.1). Lineage (GTDB taxonomy): Bacteria > Actinomycetota > Coriobacteriia > Coriobacteriales > Coriobacteriaceae > Collinsella. The sequence continues at coordinate 8,898 of CAJMSO010000029.1, forward strand.
GAGGCAGACGCTGGTATCGCCGCGCAGACGATGATGCTCGCCGCCCGCAGCGCCACGCCCGAGGTGGCAGCCTGCATGTTCAAGGCCTTTACGCCCCATGCGATCGATGCCATGGGGCTCGATAACGACAAGTATGAGCTCAAGCTGATCATGGCCTTTGGCGTTCCGGCCGAGATACAGGTGATCGATGCGATCGATTCCAACCCCGATGGCTCCATCAATTATTGGCGCGACGAGGCACAGGTGCACCACGTACCCAAGCGTTCGCTCGCCGACGTGCTGGTGTAGTTGAGCGTCACCGCGGTGTGATCCGGCGGTAAACCACCACAAAGGTACCTGTCCCCTTTGCGGTGGTGCGAGAGGAGGGCGTGTGGCAGATTTGTATTTGGTGCGGCATGGGCAGACTGAGCTCAATGTGCAGAATATTTTGCAAGGTGGGCACGATTCGCCGCTTACGGTGCGCGGGCGCGAGCAAGCGCTGGCGACGCGCGCGGCGTTTGAGGCGCGTGGCGTGACCTTTGACCGTGTGTATTCCTCCCCGTTGGGCCGGGCGCGGCGTACGGCTGAGCTAATTGCTGGTGAGGGCCGTTCGATAGAGCTGGTCGATGACCTACGCGAGTGGCATTTGGGCTCGCTGGAGGGTACATCAAATCGCGATATGCCGCCGCAGCCCTGGGGTGATTATCCGGTCGCGTTTGGCGGCGAGTCGGAAGTGCAGCTCCAGTCGCGTATGGTCGCGGTGCTGTCGCGCATCATGGCCAGGCCGCAGCACGACTGCGTGCTGGCGGTTTCCCACGGCTCAGCCTGCCAGGAGTTTCTTGAGTATGTGACTGGCAGGGGAGAGCTACCCGACAACGGAGCCGTGCTTCATTTTGGCTATTGCGACGGGGCGTTTTCGCTCCTTGATTGGTAACGAACGAAAGGACCCCTATGAATAAAGACCTGTATCTGGTTCGTCATGGGCAGACAATATTCAACCTTAAGCGCATCATTCAGGGTTGGAGTGACTCGCCGCTCACGCAGTTGGGCTGCGACCAGGCGGCGCGCGCCGGCATGTTTTTGCGTGCGCGCGGCATTGAGCCCGACCACGCCTACACCTCGACGCTGCACCGCACCGAGCAGACCATCGCCAACCTGTGGCCGGGTCTTACCTACGAGCGCCTAGACGGTCTGCGCGAGTGGTTCTTTGGCGATTTTGAGGCTGAGCGCGTGGTACTCATGCCCGAGCGCCCATGGCGCGACTTCTACCGCCAGTTTGGCGGCGAGGGACAGATGCGGGTGCGAGAGCGCATGGTGGCGACGTTGACCGATCTTATGCGTCGCCCGGACCACGAGTGCGTGCTCGCGGTGAGCCACGGCTCGGCCATCAAGGAGTTCATGGACCACGTGAAGGGTGCGGCGGCCGACGAGCACGATCGCGTGCCGGGCAATTGCTCGGTGCTGCACTTTGCGTTTGACGACGAATCCGACACGTTTGAGTTGGTCGAAGTCTTTACGCAGGAGGATTACGCGCGCGAGCTGGGGCTTGAACCGCTCGTGGCTACTGCGGGTCCGCAGCGCGGATAACGCGAGCGTGGCGGCACGGGTCGCCGGCATAACTTCTCGACGCAAAAGGGGCGGAGATGCATGTACCTGCTGCATCTCCGCCCCCTGTTTGTTGGGCTGCCGATTTTTGTGCCGGGCGGTTTGGTCTTGCTAGAACCGTGCGACCTGGTGCGTGAGCAGACCCGTCGGAACCTGCGGCGCGGCGCCGCTGACCTGCGCGGCGGGGAAGAGCACGGCAACGGTAAAGTTGAACGGCTCCTTGCCGGTGTACGTTCCGGCGGCACGGGCCTCATCGGCCAGCAGCTGCGACGCTCCGGTCAGAGCGGCGGCGTAGGCGGGGTCGTCGGCCAGTGCCGGCTCCGGTGCTTGGTCAAGCATAGCGCGGATGGCCCCGACGGCATCCTCGCGCTTGACCTCCCACGCGCGGTGCGTAATGCCCGCGGGGTCGGTGACGGCGTAGAGCGACGCGCCCTCTTTGGCGGCGCCCAGGATGATGTCCATGACGGGCGAGGCCTCGTAGGAGAGCGACACGGGGCGCGGCTGAACTTTGAGTTCGGCGATCGCGCGCGCGGCGGCGGCCGCGTCAGCGCTGGCATCGCCCTTGCCGCCCGCAAGTACACTCGTTGGACAAATCGCCACGACAGCCGTCACGCGTCCCGGCTCGCCCGAGCATTCGTACACGTAATACGCCGCACCCGGGTCCTTGAGCATCAGGCCATCGGCAATGGCCTCGCGCAGGGCTTCGTTGTCACTCAGAATACCGCCCATTGCGGGCAGCGCCTCGAGCACGCGGTCCTGAGCCGGGCGGATGCAGGGAAACGGAAGTGCTTTCATGGGCGGTCCTAACGCACGAGTCGGTTTGTTCGCGGCTTATTATGCCCCAACTTGGCCGCTCGCGTCCCAGAGCACGTTATCGGCGAGCGCGATTAGCACCTGCTGACAACGAACGATATCGGCATGGGGCACATATTCGTTGGGCTTGTGCGCGAGCGCGAGCGACCCGGGACCGTAGCTCATGCAATTGCAGTTACCTGTCTTGCCGGCAATGACGGCGGTGTCGGTGTAGCCGGGAAAGAAGCCGACGGTCG
>CAJMSO010000030.1 GCA_905216075.1 uncultured bacterium
GACGAGCTGCAAGTTCTTGGTCGCGGGGGCAGGATTTGAACCTACGACCTCCGGGCACCCTTTTCAAATTCTAGTTTCCCGAGGTCACACGCTGTATCATCCCAGCTCAAACCCTATTTTTCGACCAAAACAGTGTCACTCGGTATCATGTAAAATCACGGAAAATCACGCTCATACATATTACCATACAGATTACCTCGAACCCCTAGGTCGTACGGAGCATGTCCACCAAAACGGAGACGTTGGTCGTATCCGTATAGTAGCTGCGATTCACCTCGGGGCTGTGCCCGAAATACGCCGAGCGAATCAAATCGGGAACGCCTCTCTGCATCCACTCGGTGTTGAGGGTCGCGCGCCAGACATGGGTCGAGACCTTATCGAGAAGGGGTATGTCCAAGGTGTCTGCCAACTCGTGATAGAGCTTCTTAATGGCATGCTGCGCGTTGTTGATGTCCCACGCGCTGCCAGGAGCCGCGGGGGCGGGGAACAGCAGCGCGCCTGGTTCGGCCCCCGCTCTTTCCAGCCGCGCCCTCATGCGCTCGGCAACGCGCTCGTCAAGGATGGGGATGGTACGCCCACGATGGGTCTTTGACACCTCGGTCGTCACGGTGACACTAAGCAAGCCGTCCTTGTCCTCAACGTTCGCGCGGCTGAGCAGTCTCGCCTCGTTGATGCGAAGCCCCGTCACTGCCTGCAGCAGCGTGATCTCAACGACAGCGCGGCGCAGATTGCGCACATCCTCAACGGTATAGCGCCCTCTTTTCGGCGGATTTACATCATTGGGGTCAATCGCAAGCAGGTATTCGAGCACGCGCCCGCGCTCCTCCGGCGTGAGCGCCTGTCCGCCCGGAGCCTTGTTTGTCATGCGGCACTCAGGCAGGCGCGGCCTGAAGCTCTTGAGGGGGTTGTGGGCGATTACCTCGTCGCGTACCAAAGGCTCAAGAACATATTTGCTCACCGTCTTTTGGCAATGCTTGGCGGTAGAGGTGCCGTGGCGCCTTGCCATCCCCTCCAAGATGCCTTCGAGGTTGCGCGGGCGAACCGCGTCCGCGATGCGAAAGCCCCCAAACGCCTCCGCCGCGAGATTGAGCACGTGGCAGTATTTATCCCGTGTTCGGGGTCGCAAGATGGAATCATCGGTGCGCTCGATTCCGGGGATTACCTCTTTGCGGATATAGTCGCGCATGCTCGACGAGCCCTTCCAAGGAGTGCTGCCCCCGCCTGTTGCGAGAGTTTCCTCAGCTTGGGCATGAGCGCGGCGGCGCAGCTCGCCTTTGGTGCACTTCCCCTTGGTCGTCTTCTTGATGAGACGCCCGTTCAGCAAGCGCATGCTCCACTGCATGCGATAGCCACCGTCGGGCGTCGGCGTAATCTTTGCGCGGTCAATGCTTGTCTCTCCAAGCTCAAGGGCGACGCGGGACATGTTTCACCTCCCTTCCTTTGCGTCGCCTATCGGCGAGCATCTCCGCTCGCCTTTACCTGATGTTCGACAATCCAGTCCTGCACGTCGCTCACGCGATACATCACAGGGGAGCGCTTCTTGCCCAGGCGAATGTACGCAGGCCCTCGGCCCTTGCAGCGCCAGTTCGCGAGCGTGCGAGAGCTGATGCCCAGCACGAATGCGGCCTCTTTTGAGTCGATGAGAAAAATGGAATCGGTTTCGTTTGTAGCCATGACTGCCTCCTGGCAACAGGCACAGCCGCAATAGCGGCGTGCATCCTGGCCAGAAGGCGCTCCCATCGGATGCGATACGCACATCCGCGCTTCCTGACATGCGGGAATCGGCGAAACCCAATTCGCGCGTCCCGCGAGCCGACCTGCAGCGGTCTTTTGGCCTTGCCCAGCCCGAGCAGGGGTTTGGTGCATCGGACATGGCGTGGGGAGGCTCTGTTTCCCCGAGGCAGCCTCTTAAGGCGTCATGGGAGACGCCACCTGCATCCAGTGGTTAGCGCTCCGAGAAGACGGAAGCGCCAGAGCACGAGGCCTCAAACGGCCTGATGACATCTTACCCCGCTGTGCCATTCTTGCCAAACGGGGAAAATGTCGCTTGATTTTAGGCACATCGCCCGGGAAGACCGATGCTGAGGGCAACGAGAGAGACGCGCCCGTTTTCACGCCGCGTTTTTCGGAAAACAGTTCCATAAAGTCACCATAAGCGGCAGGGCAAGCCCCGCACTTGCAACGCACGCTCGCACGCTCCTCATCCCGTCGTTGCATGATCGGGGCGACGCCGTTGCGGCCTCGCGGCAGTCTTGCGGCAGGGCTTTTCAGGCCCGAACTGCCATCCCAAACCCCCGCCCGCAGGCTCGCAACGCGGGACTGGCAACCCTGGCAGCCCCTCCCGCCACCGCAAAACGGGTAGCGGTGGAAGAAGACGTACACGAAAAGGCAGGGGACGGTCTTACCTGTGTCCATGTACTATTTAGGCTGCCAGGACTGCCAGCGCCCTCTCAGCCCCCATCGCCTCAGAAGGAAGGGCGGCAGGAAGTCGCCGCACCGACCCCTGCCGCGCACCTGCCAAACCTGCCGTGCGCCACCTTCTCCGCCGCGGCGTCCTCACTTCACGAAAACAGCACACCGACTTTCCGCTCATTTATGAACAGAAAGCCCTTCTACCTGCGCTTTTGCAGATAACGAGGTCTTCTCAGTCACCGAATGTCACGGTAAAACATTCTAAAAACACCGCGAAAGATTCGGAGGAGAAGCCATGGGACAGACGTATAACGAGCTTATAAGAACCGTGACCGAAGACTATCTTGGGGGCATCGACATGGACAGCATCCCGTCCCCAGAAACCATTGAGAATGAGCTGCTCCAAGCCACCAACAACGCCATTGAGAGGTACAACCTCGGTCCTCGTGACGAAAATGCCCCAATCGGCGCAAAACTGAAGGACGCCTACCCCGACCAGAAGCCGCCGGGAGAGCGCCTCAAGAAGCTCAGGGAGCTTCTGCCCCTCCAGATTGCGCTTGCCATCAAGTGGCTCCACCACGCCAAGCTCATCTGCTGGGCGGCAGACGAGGGGGACGGAAACTACGACGTGGGCGTGTACCAGTCGGAGGGGGACGCCAAGGGCGTCTACGACACCAGAAGCGACAACCTCACGCGGCTTATCCGCCGCTATGACGCAACGATCAGCAAACGCAACGTCGATGAGGTCGTTGCGATCTTGCGCGCGGTGTGCGAGGTGGTGTCCCCCTGCACCAAACCCGACCTCGTCGCCGTGAACAACGGCCTGTACGACTATGGCAACAAGATTCTCATGGACTTCGACCCCGAGCTGGTGTTCACCTCCAAAATCGGGACGGACTTCGTGGAAGACGCCCCCAATCCCGTCATCCGCAACAACGAGGACGGCACCGACTGGGACGTGGTGACGTGGATGGACGAGCTTTCCGACGACCCCAAGGTCGTGGAGCTTCTTTGGCAGGTTCTCGGTGCGGTCGTGCGCCCCAACGTCGACTGGAACAAGAGCGCGTGGCTGTACTCGACCCTCGGCAACAACGGCAAGGGGACGTTTTGCACCCTCGCCCGCAACCTCTGCGGCAAGGGGGCGTGGGCGTCCATCCCCATCAAGGCGTTCGGGGACGACTTCAAGCTCGAATCCCTCACGCGCGTCTCCGCCATCATCACCGACGAGAACGACACGGGCACCTACCTGGACGATGCGGCGGCGCTCAAGTCCATCATCACGGGAGACCCGTTCTTGATGAACCGCAAGTTCAAAGACCCGCGCTCGGTGAAGTTCCGAGGCTTCATGATTCAGTGCATCAACTCGCTGCCGAAGCTTCGCGACAAGTCGGAGTCTCTGTACCGCCGCCTTCTGGTGATTCCCTTCGAGAAGCGCTTCGAGGGCTGCGAGCGCAAGTACATCAAGGGCGACTACCTGAACCGACCCGAAGTCCTCGAATACGTGCTCCACCGCATCCTCGCAAAGACCGATTACTACGAGCTTGACGCCCCCGAGGCGACGTGCAGGCTCCTTGCCGAGTATCGCGAGGTGAACGACCCCGTGCGCCAGTTCCTCGACGACATCCTGCCGCAAGTCACTTGGGATTTGCTCCCCTGGCAGTTCCTCCACGACCTGTACCGTCACTGGTCGCGGCGCAACAACCCCTCGGGAAGGGTTCAGTCCAAGCAGGTCTTCGTCAAGGAGGTCAAGGCGCTCCTGCCCCAGCACGGCATCGGATGGAGCTCCACCCAAAACCCCGTCCGCGCCCCCTCAAAGATGGGCTGGCCCGAACCGCTCATCTTGGAGTACGAAGTGACCGAGTGGATGAACAGAGCCTATTGCGGGTCCGACACCGACCGCCGGTGCATGCCCGCCAGCATCAAGGAGCGATACGAGGGGCTGGTGCGAGACGTCCCGCAAGGCGAGCCGTAAGCCAACCCGCAGCCCGCTGAATCCCATGATGCAGGCCGCCGCGAAAGCGAAGCGATCTGCCCCGCACCGCAGGGGTAGTCGCTTCGATCACGGCGGCATCCACTGTCTCGATAGGGACGGACGGCTTTTCGCCTCCGTCCCTTTTCATGTGGCGCTCCGCCGGCACCCAAGCCCGCTGGCGTACGTCCTGAGACGGCATCTGCGAGCGCCTTGCGCTCGCAGCGTTTGCGACCCTAAGGTCGCATCGAGGGGGACTGTCGGCTATGCCGACCGCAGCGCACGCTGCGTCAGTCCCCCTTATGCCCTTTTGCCTTTTTTGCCCCCGAAGCGTATAGCGGAGGGAGCCAAGGCGATTTCTCCTGATATATGGCGTGAAACGCCGTAGAAAACAAGGCGTGTTTCAGGGGTTGAATTTGTCGAAAATTGCGACAGTTGTAGAAAGCGCTTCGGCAAGCCCCATAAACGGGGCAATCTTCTCGGAGTTTTTCTACAAGTCCAGGCGTAAAGTGACGACGTGTAGAAAGTGCGTCTTGAGTGTCCGCGAAGCAAAAAAAATAAAGGGCGCAGCGATTGTTTCGCTGCGCCCTTCGGCGTCTTTTCAGTCGTAGATTGTCGGAGCGGGCACGAGCTGCCAAGCCGTGCCTAGATGATTTACCCCAAGGACGTACAGGTCAAGCTCCTCGTCGTAGAACACCGGCTCGCCCGTGTGCCCCATGACAAACGACGGGTCCTGTATGATGTACCACTGGAAAATCTCCTCCCATGGCGCCCAGTCCCCACTTACAAGCTCAAGCGGGCGTTTTGCCATCTCGTTTGCGAGCACCATGTTCCCGCACGTCTCGGCGAGGTCGGCGTAGGTCTTGATGCCGTAGTCACTCATCGCTTTTCCCCTCCGCTTCCCGCTCCTCGATTCGCTTGAGACATTCAGCCACGCAGTAGCGCATGGTGCGCAGGGCCTCGCAGTCGATGCTCTCCGCGAGCATGTCCCCGTCGAGGACGACCTCGCCCAGAGCGTTCACGAACCGCCACTCCATCACGTTGTCGATGCGCTTGAGCACGTCCTTCAGGGTGCCGCTGTCGCGCATAGGGGCGTTGCCGTCCACCTTCGCCATGCGCTCAAGCTCCTTGGCCTTCGCCGAGCAGATGCGGGCGGTGCGCCTGAGCACCTGCGCCCTCCACATGGCCTCCTCCTGGGGGCTGCTGGGTTCAAGACGCTCCCTGTCCATCGTGTACCTCCTTATCTCCGTTTCAGAGGCACCCGACGCCGCAGGCGTCTTTCACGCATGCCCATCCAAAGCCCAGCGAAAGACCTTCGAAAGACCTCCGCAGGGGCTCTGTTCGGGCAGGGGCGCGAAATGGGCTCAGCACAGCCCAGCGAAAGACCTTCGCAGGGGCTTTGTTCGGACAGGGGCGCGAAAAGGTCTCAGAACAGCCCACCGAAAGACCTCGAAAAGCCCTTCAAAGGCCGGTGCGCTGTTGCTGATCCTGTTTCGCGGTATTCCGGAGCATCTGGGCAAAAAACAAGGGGAACACCCGTTATGCGGATGCTCCCCTTGTTCGGGAAACGGACACCTGCACGCGACCTGAAGGGAGCGCGCGGGTCTGTGAGGGCTATGCCCGAACACAGCACGTGCCGTGATGATGTCGTCGTTACTGATGGTCACGCCACCCGTTACTGACGAGCACCACACGAACTGCAATACACGTAGTCCACGTAGGTTTCGGTCTTGTTGGTGCCGTGGTCCTCCTTGTGGGAACCAATCTGAACTGTCTGGTTCTCGTAGATGGGCCTTGTCTGATAACCGCAGTCCTTGCCGGCTATGGCCAGTTCTGCGGCGTGGTCCTCGGCGGCGTTGATATCGGTAGTGGAATAGCCGTCGGAGAAGATGAAGGTGTTGCCTACGACGACCTGCTTGGTGCCGTAGTCGGGCACGTCGACCCAGTTGCTCACCCAGACGTTGCGGGTAGCCGTGTGGTTCACCCAAGTGTGCGTATGGGCGGGCTTGGAAGGCTGGCTGGACTGAGAAGGCTTGCTGGAAGCAGAGCCAGAGTTCGAAGAACCGTTGTTGGAAGGCTGGGAACCAGCATTGCTGTCGGCCTTATTGCCGTCATTCTTGGCAGACGGGGTCGTCTGTGCGGGCTTGTCGTTGACATCGACGTCCTTGTCGGCGTCAGTCGCCTCCTGCTTGGTCTTGTCGCTCGCGTTCGGGTTCTTGGCGACGTTGCCGTCGAGCTTGTCGAGGATGCCAGTGCCAGCATCGCCCTTCAAGGTCTCGTCACCCTTCTTGATGGCGTCCTTGGTCTTGTTGACGATGTCGGCGAGCATGTCATCGGTGACCTTGTCGGCGGGAATCTGCGCCATAGGGCAGTTGACGGCAGGTGCGTTCTTCGCGTCGGCGTCGACGGTGATGTCGACGGGAGCGCCCGTGTCGTAGATGTCGAATGCGGAACCGTCGGAGTTGACGGGGCTGACGAAGCTCACGGTGTAGTCGCCCTCGGCGAGTTCGACCGTGGAAGTGCCCTTGTTGCCATCGGCATCGGGGGTCACCGCGTGGTAGAAGTCCACGTCGTCGCCCTCGATATGGGCGATGGCGGGCGTGGAGTTCTCGTCCCAGCCGTTGTCGGCCGTGACGCTGAGGGTCACATCGACGGTTCTTGGCTCCTGCTGCTCTGGTTGTTGCTCGGACGTTGCGAACGCCCCACTTGCCACGGCTATCGCAACAACGACCGCAGCGGCTATCGCTGCAACCTGGGGCTTATGCGAGCGCGCCCACTGGGATAATCCGTTCATTATCCATCCCCTTTTCTTTCATGGTGGTTTCGAGTTGCCTCGTTATGTCAACCGCGTCATTACTTAGCGCTTTCCCATCGCGCGAGCCATCCAGTCGAGGTTGCCGCTCGCACTGGCGGTGTTCGCGTTAATCTGCTGAGCCTGATTGAGAATCTGCCCCTGCATAAACAGGTTGCCTATTTGCAGCATGTTGCCGATGCGCTGCTGGTTGAGAATCTGCTGCTGGCCCGCTTCCATGCGGCGCTGGTGCATCTCGGTCTCGTAGAGGTTGACCATCTCCTGCACGGTGGTGGCACGATGGTTGCGCACGGCAGCAAGGAAGAAATCCACGGCTTCGATGCTGTCGTAATCCATGGGGTACCACGGGGCGACCTGCGAAGCCCATTGCTGCTGTACGGCGAAAATCTCCTGCTTGGTTTGCTCGATGCTCTGGGCTAGGGCCTGGTTGTTGGCTTCAACTCGTTGGTTGCTTTGGTCAATCGCGGCATTTATCTGGGAGCGGCTTTTGTCCGCTGTCTTCGCTATGACCTTGTATAGAATCGCACCGATGATAGCTGAAACGATGAGGTTCACGATATTCCAGACCGCCAATTGAAGCTCCGTGCCTCCCATCGAGAAGAACGGAAGGGTAGGGAGATACGTTATCACCTTAAGTGGCGTGCTCGTGATAAGCGTGAACGCGATAAGGAAGCCCCCGATTGCATAGAGAACAGGGTGCCTTTTAGTCTTCTTTTCCGTCTTGGCGGCAAACTGAGTGGTGAGCTGGTTGATGCGTTGCTGAAGACTGACCACGCGGTGCATCAGGTTATGAGCGATTGTGATACCCGATAGCAGGTTTTCCTGCTCGTTCATTGGCGTCATCGCATTACCTCCTGTTTTTTTGACTCACTAACGCTCTCGCCTCGTTCGTAAGAATGAGGTCTCAAACATTAACTGCATGCATGAAATACAGCCTTTCCAGTTTATTATATTTGAGGCTAATCGCCCATACGATTCAAGGCAACTTGATTTTGACGGGCGGTTAAAATGAAATACTTCGACATAGGACAGCGCATCAGGCGTTACCGCAAAGCCTGCGGGCTGTCGCAGGAGGCGCTCGCGCAAAAAGTTGGAATATCGGTAACGCACATGAGCCACATCGAAACGGGCAACACCAAGCTGAGCCTGCCCGTGCTCGCAAAGATTGCAGAGGAGCTGTCGGTAGGCACCGACGCTTTGCTCAGTGACGCCCCAAAACCCGACAAGGCGAAGCTTTCCGCCGAGGTGCAAGAGATTCTTGATTCATTCGAGATTGACGAGTTGCCCGTTGCGGTTGAGGTGCTCCGAGCGCTCAGAGATAGCCTGGCGAAACGCAGGGTCTAAGGCGTTTTTCGCTCATACATATTACCATACAGATTACTTTGGGCATTTTTGCCCCAAGGCAACGAAAAAGCCCTGAACCGTTTTACCAGTTCAGGGCTGAAATTTTGGTCGCGGGGGCAGGATTTGAACCTACGACCTCCGGGTTATGAGCCCGGCGAGCTACCAGACTGCTCCACCCCGCAATGTCTGGGCGCCTCATGTGCGCAAGAAAGAATATTACACGGGAGTTCGGTAAACGGCAAGGAAAATCTCGTAGAGCATAATTCCTTCATATTTAAAACCCCTCAGCCCCTATCACCGTAAACGAATCGCAGCCGAGCGCCGTCGACGGCACGTATACAATGGTGCGCGTCCTTTTATGCCAACACCGGGAGTAGACATGCTGCTCGCTATCGATATGGGAAATACGCAGACGGCCATGGGCCTGTTTGACGGAGACGAGCTGGTGCAGTCGTGGCGCATGCCCACCGACCGCTCTTATACCGCCGACGAGATCCATGTGCGCCTGATGGGTTTCTTTAAGATGTACGGCCTTTCGCTCGACGCGGTCGACGCGATCGCCTTTGCGGGCGTGGTGCCGCAGCTCTCGCGCGAATGGCACGCCGTGGCCGACCGCATTGCCGCAGACGCCATCGTCATCGGACCGCAGACGGCCGCGGTGACCAAGCTGCGCGCGGCGCGTCCCCAAGCCGTAGGCGCCGATCGCGTCGCTAACGCCGTTGCGGCCGAAACTTTCTACGGCGCGCCGGCAATCGTGGTGGACTTTGGCACCGCGACCAATATCGACGTCATCGATGAGGACGGTTATTACATTGGTGGAGCGATTGCGCCGGGCATCCGCATTTCGATGGACGCGCTCGCCGCCCGAGCCGCCAAGCTCGCCAGCGTTCCGCTCGAGGCGCCCGAGCACGCCATCGGCCGCGATACCGAGGAGTGCATCAAGGTCGGCGCCGTAACGGGCGCCGCCGCAATGGCTGAGGGCCTAGTCGCGCGCATGAAGCGCGAGCTGGGCCGCGAGGACGCCACCGTTATCGCCACGGGCGGTCTCGCCAGCATCGTCGCCGATTCGACCGACGCCTTCGACGTGGTCGACGGACAGCTCACCATCAAGGGTATCTGCGAAATCTACCGCCGCATGCAGGAGCTGGGATAGGACAGGGGCTTAAGTCGAGCACGAGCGCGAGCGGCGAACTAGGCAACGCATCGGCCCTATTCCTCAAAATCGAAAGATTTTCAGTTTTGAGGAATAGGGCTTTCTGCTAGGCCTCGTCGCACAGCCACCTCGCCAGGTCCACGATCTGCACCCCATTGCGGTCCGTGGCCTCGTGATGCGTGCGGGCGAGAATCATCTTGGGGTACGCGTCGCCAATGCTCAGCAGTGGTGAAATCTCGCGTTCAAATGTCTTATCCGAGCTGATGTCGTCGCTCACCTGAATGTAGAGCTTCTCGCTTCGCTTGATTGCTACAAAGTCTATTTCCTTTTTATAGAGCACGCCGACGTATACCTCGTATCCGCGGCGCAGCAGCTCGATTGCCACCATGTTCTCGTATACGCGTCCCCAATCCATATCACGTGTACCGAGCAGCGCGTATTTGAACGCGTGGTCTGCCAGGTAATACTTCTCGCCGCTCTTAAGGTATTTTTTGCCGCGGATGTCGTACCGACGAACTTTATAGAAGGCAAACGCATCGCACAGGCACCCCATGTACGTGCCGACCGTCTTGTTCGTTATCTTTAGCCCATCCGCGTTCAAAATATCCGTAATGTTACGTGCCGACGTTATGTTGGATACGTTGTCCATCATGTAATCGGCAATGCGCAGCAGCGCCGATTCGTTTCTCACGTTATGCCGCTGCACGATATCTCTCACGATGAGCATTTTGAAGACATTGGAGAGATATTGATAACGCTGCTCCTGCAGTGGATAAGGGTAGGAGCCGGACATACCGCCGGTTCTCGCGTACTCATCGAAGTCGCGGTCGACCTCGCCCTCGTCGCCATAGAGTCGATACTCCTCAAACGAGAATGGGAAAACCTCGATCTCAAACGTACGCCCCGTAAAGAGCGTCGACAGATCGCTCGACAGCAAAAAGGCATTCGATCCGGTAATGAATATGTCGTACTGCTCGGATGCGTGGAGGCTGTTGATCGCACGCTCAAAACCGTCGCACATCTGAACTTCATCGATAAGCAGAAAGTTTTGTTTGCCGGGCACTCGATGCTCTTTTACATAGGCGAGCAGCGCGTGATACTCGAGCAGATTCTCGAACTCATCGAGGTTGTAGTTGATATGGATGACATTCGAATTGGACAGATTTGCCTCCACGTAATCGCGGAGGGCCTCGAGCAATTTTGATTTACCGCTACGACGGATGCCCGTGATGACCTTGATGTCCGGCACGCCAATAAGGCTCGTCAACGTGTCCATATATGACGTTCTATTGATGAGTTTCATTGGGGCCTCCTCGCGGTCTTTTATCGCTATTCCTCAAAATTGAAAAATTTTCAGTTTTGAGGAATAGGCTCTATAGCGAATATACCTCGCGAAAGACCGAGCTGCCTTAATCCTATTCCTCAAAAACGAAAATTTTTCAGTTTTGAGGAATAGGGCGCTGGCAACCCATTCCCCAGATAGGCGAAACCCTCCCCGGCACAGGCCGAGGAGGGTCTTGTTGTCATGTCTATCTTTGGGCGCGAACGCCCCGCGCTACAGCCCGCGAATTCGTACGGCCTCGGGCGGAAACTCCTGCTCGCCGGCATCGGTCTTAATGGTCGCGCGGCCCCAGATGTCCAGGCCTGCAAACACACCGACCGCAAGCGGCAGG
>CAJMSO010000031.1 GCA_905216075.1 uncultured bacterium
ACCAAAACCATCTCGCCAGCCCAGCGACCATGGGGTCCCAAGGTTTTCAAAAAAGCGGTCGGCGCGCAGTGCGCCGACCGCCGATATATGGGGTCTGATGATTTTTACCAGCTAGGGCCTCTTACTCGTCTAGGAGATCCTCTGGCATATCATTGCCGTCGCCCAGGTCGACTGGGGCCTCTTCGGTGTCGGCTGCGGCCCCGGCACCTTCGCCTTCGGGCTTCTCTTTGGCGGCCGTCATGCGGGCTACGGCGCAGATGCGGTCGTTGTCGTCGACGGTCATCATCTTGACGCCCTGGGTGGCGCGGCCAGTCTGGCTGATCTCGTCGGTCTTGACGCGAATGACCGTCGCGCCCTCCGTCACGATGAACAGCTCGTGCTGCGGGCCCACCGTCTTCATGGCCGCGAGGTTACCCTTACGCTCGGTCATTTGGATGGTGTAGACGCCCTGGCCGCCGCGATTCTGCTCCGGGTAGTCCGCGACCGGCGTGCGCTTGCCGTAGCCGCGCTCGGTGATGACGAACAGATCGCCGTTGCCGTTAGTGACTTCCATGCCCAGAACGCTCACGCCGTCCTTCATACCAATACCGCGAACGCCGCTGGTATCGCGGCCGGTGGCGCGCACCTGCTCCTCAGAGAACATGATCGCCTTGCCCGCGGTGGTGGCCAGGATAATCTTGTCGCCCTCGCGCACGCGGCGCACGTTCAACAGCGCGTCGTCGTCACGCAGGTTGATAGCGATCAGGCCGTCGCGACGGCTGCGGTCATATGCGCTCATCACGGTCTTCTTGACCATGCCACTCTTGGTGGCAAACATCAGGTACTCGTCGGCCGGGAACTCGCGGCAGCTGATGACGCTCGCGATCTTCTCGCCCTCCTCGAAGGGCAGCAGGTTGACGATCGCGGTACCGCGCGCCTGGCGCGTACCCACCGGCAGCTCGTGCACCTTCAGGCGATAGACCTTGCCCTTGCTCGAGAAGAACAGCACGTACTCGTGCGTGGACGCGATGAACATCTCGTCGATAACATCGTCCTCTTTGAGGTTGACGCCCGACACGCCCTTGCCACCGCGCTTCTGGGCACGGTAGGCAGCCACCGGGATACGTTTAACGTAGCCGGTGTGGGTGATGGTCACGACCATATCCTCGTCGGCGATGAGGTCCTCGACATCCAGGTCCTTCTCAACCTGGCTGATCTCAGTGCGGCGCTTGTCGCCGAACTTCTTGGAGATCTCGCGCATCTCCTCCTTGATGACGCCCAGGATCTTCTCCTCATGCGCCAGCAGATCCTCGTAGTAGGCGATGGCACGGCGCAGGCCGTCCAACTCTTCTTGGATCTTGTCGCGCTCCAGGCCGGTCAAGCGGCGCAGCTTCATCTCGAGGATGGCCGTGGTCTGCTCGGGCGTAAAGCCAAAGCGCTCGATCAGGCGGCTGCTGGCCTCGGAGTCGGTCTGCGAGGAGCGGATGATGCTAATGACCTCGTCGATATGGTCGAGAGCCATCAAGTAGCCCTCAAGGATATGCGCACGGGCCTGGGCCTTCTTAAGGTCGAAGCGGGTGCGGCGGGTGACGACGTCGACCTGGTGGTCGATGTAGTGCTGCAGCATCTCGCGCAGGCTCAGACATTTGGGAACGCCGTTGACGAGCGCCAGGTTGTTGGCGCCAAAGGTCGTCTGCAGCGAGGTGTACTTATACAGATTGTTGAGCACGACCTGCGGAATGACGCCCTTCTTGAGCTCGATGACCAGACGGATGCCCTTCTGGTTGGACTCATCGCGCATATCCGAGATACCCTCGATGCGCTTGTCGTTGACAAGCTGGGCGATCTTCTCCTGCAGGGTGCCCTTGTTGACCATGTAGGGAATCTCGGTAAAGACCAGGCGGCTGCGGCCGGTCTTGGTGGACTCCACGTGTGCCTTGGCACGCACGGTAATGGAGCCGCGGCCGGTCTCGTAGCTCTGCTTAATGCCGGCGCTGCCCATGATGATGGCGCCGGTGGGGAAGTCCGGACCGGGCATGATCTGCATGAGCTCGTCAACGGTGGCGTCGGGGTTGTCGATCAGGTAGCAGGTGGCCTCAATCGCCTCGGTGAGGTTGTGCGGGGCGATGTTGGTGGCCATGCCGACGGCGATGCCCTGGCTGCCGTTGACCAGCAGGTTGGGGAAGCGCGCAGGCAGTGCCACGGGCTCGGCGAGCGATTCGTCGTAGTTGGGCTGCCAGTCGACGGTATCCTTCTGCAGGTCGCGCAGCAGTTCCATGGCGGGCTTTGCCAGGCGGCTCTCGGTGTAACGCATGGCCGCCGCGCCGTCGCCGTCGATGTTACCGAAGTTGCCATGACCGTCGATGAGCGGCGTGCGCATGGAGAACCACTGCGCCAGGCGGACCATGGCCTCATAGACCGCGAAGTCGCCATGCGGGTGGTACTTACCGATAACTTCGCCGACCGTCCAAGCTGACTTCTTGTGCGGGCGGTTGGGGTAGATGCCGCTCTCGTTCATCGCGTACAGGATGCGGCGGTGCACCGGCTTTAAGCCGTCGCGCACGTCCGGCAGGGCGCGCGCCGTGATGACCGACATCGAATACTCGATAAACGACTGCTTCATCTCGCGACCGAACTCCGAAATCTGGAGCTGGCCGCCGTTGATATCCTCGCCGGCCGAGGCGCCACGGTCGACTTCGCCAAAGCTCTCCTCGAGCTCACCGTCGTCGTCTTCTTCCTCATCATCATCAGCATCGGGGTTATAGGCGTCCGGGTCGCCGTCCTCGCCCTGCTCAGCACGGGCAAGCAGGCGCTTCAGATCATCGGGCATACCGGCATCGCCGGCCTCATCCATACCCTCATTGTTGTTGATATCGTCTGCCACGTTACCTCCTCATGGTTTGCGTGGTCCATTAGTTCCCTACCACGGAGACGGCTTTTCCAGGTGCCGCAGATTCGCCCGAAAGAGGAGGGAAGCGTACTTGGGTACGCGACCGACGATTGAGGGCGAAGGTGCGGTGGCTGGGAAAGCCGCAGGGATTAGGCATCCAGGAATCGTGCGTCGTGGGCATGCTTTTCAATGTACTCGCGGCGATAGCCGACCTCGGAACCCATCAGCTCGCGCACGGCACGGTCCGCCACCACGGCGTCCTCGATCGACACACGCTGCAGGATGCGGGTCTTGGGGTCCATCGTCGTCGAGGCAAGCTGCTTGGGGTCCATCTCGCCCAGGCCCTTGTAGCGCTGGACGGTATAGCCCTTGCGCTTTTTGGTGATCTTGCCGTCCTTGGCCTTGCCGTCCTCGTCGTTATCGTCGGGGTTCAGGCCCAGGCTCTGGATGGTGTCACGCAGGATCTCGTCTTCGGGCTGGCGGCCGTTGGGATACACGTAGTGAATCTTGTTGCGCACCTTAATGCCAAAGATGGGCGGGCAGGCAACATAGACGTAGCCGGCATCGATCAGCGGACGCATGTACTTGTAGAAGAACGTCAGCAGCAGGATGCGGATATGCGCACCGTCGACGTCTGCATCGGTCATGATGATGATCTTGTGGTAGCGCGCCTTGGTGATATCGAAGTCGCCGCCGTCGCCGGCACTCGTCGTGACGCCGCAGCCGATCGCGGTAATCAGCGACTGGATGGTGTCACTCGAGAACGCGCGATGGTCGCCAACGCGTTCGACGTTCAAAATCTTGCCGCGCAGGGGCAGAATCGCCTGGATGTCTCGGCGACGGCCGTCCTTGGCCGAACCGCCTGCCGAGTCGCCCTCTACGATGAAGAGCTCGGTCAGCTCGGCATCGCGCACCGAGCAGTCGGCGAGCTTACCGGGCAGGGACGCCGTCTCGAGCAGGCTCTTGCGGCGCGTCGCCTCGCGCGCCTTGCGGGCGGCGTTGCGGGCCTTGCAGGCTTGCTGGGCCTTCTTGACGATCTCGCGGGCGGGCTTAGGATGCTCCTCGAGGTAGTCGGCAAGGCCGTCGGTCACGATCTTGAGCGTCAGCGCTCGCATATAGGAGCTGCCGAGCTTTGCCTTGGTCTGGCCCTCAAACTGCGGGTCGGGCAGCTTGACCGAGATAACGGCCGAAAGACCCTCGCGCACATCGTCGCCGGTCAGATTGGCGTCTTTTTCCTTGAGCAGGTTCTGCTTGCGCGCGTAATCGTTGATCACGCGGGTGAGCGCGGTGCGGAAGCCCTCAAGGTGCATGCCGCCCTCGGGGGTGTAGATGTCGTTGGCAAACGACATGACGTTCTCGCCGTAACCGCTATTCCACTGCAGGGAAACCTCGACCTCGCCCATCTTGACCACAGGTGCGTCCGGGTCCGATTTGCCCTCGATGTAGATGGGCTCCTTAAAGGCCTCGGGGACGTCCTTGCCCTCGTTGAGGAACTTGACGAAGTCGATGATGCCGCCCTCGTAGCAAAACTCCTCCACGTGGGGAGTCGCCTCGCGCTCGTCGGTCAGCACGATCTTGAGGTTCTTATTGAGGAACGCCGTCTCCTGCAGACGGTTGTGCAGCGTATCGAAATCGTAGATGCAGGTCTCGAAGATCTCGTCGTCGGGCCAGAAGGTGACGGTGGTGCCCGTCGAATCCGAGGTGCCCACGACCTCCATCTTCTTGACGGTCTTGCCGCGCGAGAACTCCATCTCGTAGGTGTTGCCGTCGCGACGAACCTGAACGACCACGCGCTTGGACAGTGCGTTGACGACGGAGATGCCAACGCCGTGCAGGCCGCCCGAAACCTTATAGGCCGAGTTATCGAACTTACCGCCGGCGTGCAAGATCGTCATGACGACCTCGAGCGTCGGGATCTTTTTAACAGGGTGCTCGTCGACGGGGATGCCGCGCCCGTTGTCGACGACCGTGATGGAGTTGTCGGCGTGGACCGTCACCTGGATCTCGGTGCAGAAACCGGCCATGGCCTCGTCGACGGAGTTGTCAACGATCTCCCACACCAGGTGATGCAGACCGCTGGCGCTCGTCGAGCCGATATACATGCCCGGGCGCTTACGAACGGCCTCGAGACCTTCGAGAATCTTAATCTCGCCGCCATCGTAATCGTTTTCGTTTGCCACACGTCCTCCTTCAGTCAAGAAAATGTGTACAGCCTTACTAGTTTATCGTAAAAAAATACCCTCGGGAACGAGGGTATTTGGCTCTACAAGGCCACCAGATGCGATTTAAGGCTCTTTTTTGCTTTGCACGCCCTTGGCCCACTCGGCGCTGGCTCTCATGGCATTCTCGAGGGCCTCGCGCAGTTTTTGGTCTTCGATGGGCGCCACTTGGCGCTCGATCTCGGTGCGCTCGGCCTCACTTAGGTCGGCGTGCGGGGCCGACGGGCGCTCGGTCGTCGCCGGGCGCAGGCGCTGCTTGGCGGCGGGCGGCGTGTGACCGGGCGCGGTGGTTTTGAACACCAGTCCGTCCACATGCGCACCGGCGCGCTCCATGCGCGCGCGGATGATCTCGCGCAACAGCGTCATTTCCTGCGTCCACGAGGGCGAATCGAGATATACCAGCAGCTCATTGGACTCGGGCAGGTAGCGCAAGCCCGTCACATGCCGCCCCTCGCGCGTGCCCGAGCACACCGCGTTCCACGCGCGATAGACCGCGCGCGACTCCTCGGCAGCCTCTATCTGCGCGCGGCGCTCAGGTGTCGCGGCCGCCAGGATGCGCTGACGCTCTGCGTTCAAAAATCCACTGAAGGCAACCGTTTCGCTCTCGCGCTCGTAATTAGCACGTCTCACCCATGCTCACCACCTTGGCTCGATCAAGCAGGTCATCGGTAAAATACCCCAGGTTGGTCGTGGTTATGACCGTCTGGATATCATCGCCGATCAGCCGCAGAAAAGCACCGCGGCGCTCGCCGTCGAGTTCGCTCATCACGTCGTCCAAAAGCAGCAGTGGGGCGGTGCCCAGGACATCGCGAGCCACGGCCACCTCCGCCACCTTCCAGGACAGCACCAACGTTCGCTGCTGTCCTTGGCTGGCAAACGAACGGGCGGAGCGACCCGCCACGGTAAACTCGATCTCGTCGCGATGCGGTCCCACCAGCGTCACGGCGCGGCGAATTTCCTCGTCGGCGTGCTCATCAAGGGCAGCCAGCATGCGCTCGTACGCCCAGCCCTTCAGTTCTTCGCGATCCTCGACCTGGGGCAAATCCCCCAGCGTGGACGTATAGGTCACGTTGGCAGCCTCGCCGGACGCCACTTGCCCGTAGGCAGTGTGCACATGGCCCGCCAGCCGGTTGAGCAGGGCCAACCGGTGCACAAGCAGAGCCGAGCCCGCGCGGGCAATCGAATCGTTCCACGCACCGAGCATCTCGCGGCAGCACCAGGTCTCCTTGAGCAAGGCGTTACGCTGGGTCACGCAGCGCCCATAGGTGCTCGCAAGATCGGCATAGCGTGCGCTCAGTTGCATGCCAAAGTCATCGAGGGCGGCGCGGCGCACACTGGCGCCTCGCTTAACCATGTCCAGATGGTCGGGACAAAACAGCACGCTCGGCAGAACCCCGCGCACACCGGCGGCAGAACATCTCTTGCCGTTGCGGCTAAACGAGCGCTTACCGTCCTCCGCGTTCAATCCCATATCAAGCACGCGGCCGTCGCCCTCGAGCCTCAGCTCGACCTTGCACGAGCCCACGCCATCATGGACGAGCTCGGCTGCGGTCGGATGCCTAAACGAGGCGCCGCTCGTCAGCAGCTGCAGCGCCTCTATGAGATTGGTCTTTCCCGCCGCGTTGGGTCCCGCAAGTATCGTCACGCCCTCGTCCAGGGCAAGGCGATAGCTATCGAAGCTGCGGTAGTGCGCGACGGAAAGATCGCGGGCGAACATGGTCATGGGGCGGTTGCTAGATGCGGACCGGCATGACCAGGTACAGGTAGTTGATCTTGTCGTAGGACTTGAAGATGCCCGCCTGCGAGTAGCTCTTGAGCTCCAGCGTGATCTCCTTCTCCTTGGACAGGGCATTGAGGCAGCCAAAGATGTAGTGGTAGTTGAAGGCGATGGTGCCCGACTCGCCCTCGGCCTCGACATCGATCGTCTCCTGCGCAAGGTCCTGGTCATTGGAAATGGAGGACAGGCCCATCTGCCCGTTCTCGACATCGATCTCGAACTTGACGGCGGGGTTGGCGCTCGCGATAACGGCCACGCGCTTGAGGGCGGCGTTAAAGGCGGCGACGTCAATCTTGACGCTCGTCACGCACGAATCGGGGATGAGCTGCTTGTAGTTGGGGTACACGCCCTCGATACGACGCGACACGTAGGTGGTGTTGCCGGCCTCAAAGACGACCTGGGTGTCGGTAGCCCCGATCATGATGGTCGCCTGGCTGGCCATGATGTTCAGTGCGTCGTTAAAGGCGTCGGCCGGAACGTTGAGCTCAAAGGAACCCTCGAGGGTCGAGGTCTCGACCTGCGTATCGCACACGGCCAAGCGGAAGGAATCGGTCGCCACCAGGCGCACGGTGTTGTTCTCGACCTTCATGTGCACGCCGCCCAGGATGGGGCGGGCCTTGTCGGTCGAGGTGACGCGCCACACGCGGCCGACCATTTCGGACAAGATATCGGTCGGCAGCTCCACGGCACTCTCGATGGCATAGGCCGGAAACTCGGGGAAGTCATTGGCATCGAGCGTGTTCAGGCGGAAAGAGCTCTTCTCGCAACTGATCAGCACCTGGCGCTCGGACAGCTCAAAGGTGACCGGGGCATCAGGGAGGGTCTTGGTAATGTTGGAGAGCATCTTGCAGGGAATAACCATCTCGCGCTCTTCTTCGACATGCGCCGCGATGCGGTGACGAATCGAGATGGTGTAGTTAGAGGTCTGGAATTCCAAGATGCCGTCTTGTGCCTTAACGAGTACGCCCGAAAGGATGGGAAGGGTGGATGCCGAAGCGACACCCTTCATAACGACGCCGATGGCTTGTGTAAGCGAGCTCTGGCTGACGGTGAACTTCATCTTTTAATACCTTTCTATAGATATAAATATCTTAATAATAGTAATAGCACTGACGAAACTGTTGATTACTCCCAAAGACGCAGGTCAGACCCAGAAAGAGAATCGACAGCAACCTGTGTGCAACAGGGGTGGTTTTCCACGTTCAAAACCTGCGCAAAACTTTTCATCACCGCGGTTTGGGTTTTAGACACCTTATGCCCGTGGTTTCGACAAGTTTTCAACAGGTGTCTCTATTTCCCTACGAGCGCAGTGTAATTTTATCGCGCAGCGACTTGAGGTCTTCGGTGACGGCGCGGTCTTCCTGGATCATCTTCTGGACCTTTTTGTAGCTCGTGCTGACGGTCGAGTGGTTGCGGTTGCCAAATTCGGCGCCCACCGCCGTGGTCGTCATCTCGCACATCTCGATGGCCAGATAGATGGCAATGTGGCGTGCCTTGGCGATATTGGCGTTGCGTCGCGGGCCGATGAGCTCCTCGTGCGTCACGCCGTACTGCTCTTCAATGACGGACTGAACCGTCTGGACGTTGATTTTTTTGGCCGATGTGTCGAAGTACTGGCTGGCAATGGCGTCGATATCGTCAAAGGTGAGCTCCCCGCCCTCGCGCTCGCGGTCGCCCGCCTCGCCGGCGCAGCGCTCGCAAAAGCTCTCGAGTTCGCGAATGTTGGTGCCCGACACCTCTGCCATGTGTTTAAAGTGCTCGTCGGTCAGGTGCCCGCCGTCGCCCCCATAGGCTGCCAGCAGCGAGTCGTCGCCTGCCTCGGGAGCGGCGACGATGGTGTTCTCGTAATAGCGCTGCAAGATCTTGTATTTCATCTCGTAGCTGGGCTCTGCGACCAGGCAGAGCATGCCGGCGTTGAAGCGGCTGGTCAAACGCTCGTCCATGCTCAGGTCCTTGGGGGCGCGGTCTGCCGCGATGACGACCTTCTTGTTGTTGCGGATGAACTCGTCCATGAGCTGGAAAAAGTAGTCCACGCTCGCGCGCTTGCCGATGATGTTTTGGATGTCATCGATGATGAGCACGTCCACGCCGTGGTACGCCTGCATGATGGGGGCGTTGCTCTTCTTTTGGCGGTCGAACTCGGTCATCAGGTCGTCCAGATATGCCTGGGAGTTGGCATACTTGACCTTGATCTCGGGCGACTTCTCGGCGAGCTCGTTTTTGATAGCGAGCAACAGGTGGGTCTTGCCCAGGCCCGATTTGCCGTAGATGAACAGTGATGTGCATGTGCCGCGCTCGTCCGCGAGGGCGGCAAACTTGAGTGCCGAGCGATAGGCATGGCTGTTCTCGGGGCCGTAGACAAAGTTCTCAAAGGTAAATTTTGAGTTCGCGGCGAGCGGGGCTCCATCCGTATTCTGCTCGGCCGGCACGGTCGGTGCTGGCACGGGTGAAGCGGGGGTCGCAGCTTGCGTGGATTTAGTCGGCGCTCCGCCCTTCATCTGGTTCATCATGCGACGAAAATCGTCGGCCGAGAGCGTGTTCTTGATTGCAATGCCCGAATCCGCGCCCGCCGCTGCGTCGTGAGCGATGGGCATGTGCGTGACGGGTGCGTTCGTTGACGTCGCTGCCGCGGTCGGCAACGGTGCCATGGTTTCACGGGAAACATCGCTGTGCTGGTGCTCGATTATCGGCACGTCGCCTGCGGAGGCCGGCACCGCCGGGGAAGCAGCGGGAGCCGTGGCGGGCGCCGTCGCGGCAGCGGATTCCGTCGCGGCGCCTTGCGGTGCCACGATGTCGAGCGCAATCGGTGCAAAGGCGATTTCTTCCAGATAGGCCTCAATGGTTGGCTGATGCTTTTTGAGCTGCGCGATGGCAAAGCGCGAGGGGGCCTCGATCGTGAGCGTATCTTCGGTCAGGCTTATGGCGCGCGATTGCCCCAGCATGTTGATGAGGCGTGCATCTTGGCCGTCGCGCTGGCAAAAGGCGATGGCATCCCCCAGGATGATGCTTGCTTCCTCGTCCACTGTCTCTCCCGTTCTTTAGCTCTGAGCTCGCACGCGAGCGGCGCCGAGTTCGGTCAGATGGTATTTCTGGCCATGCTTGATGACCAAGCCGGCCTGCGCCAAGTCATTGAGCGTGCGTGACCAAGTGGGGGCCGAGTTTCCAAACGCCCTCGCCAGATCGGTTGCACCGCACGCTTGATTTTGCGCCAGATAGCCCAGCGCGGCGTTGCCGCGATCGCTTACGAACACGTCCGGTTGTGGCTGCGCATACTGATTTGCTGCATTAGGATACATCATTTGAGCTGCTGGTTGTTGAGAACTCTGCATCGGCGGCATTTGCTGTTGAAAACTTTGAGGCCACTGTTGGTAAGGCTGTGGAGGCATCTGCTGGGCCCAGGGGTTGTACTGCTGCTGCGGCATCTGCTGGTACGGCTGCGGGGACGGTTGGCCGTACCCCAGTGGCGGCATCTGCTGATATGGATATCCCTGTTGGTACGGTTGATAGCCCATTTGCTGGCCACCCGGTGCCCCCGTCGCCTGCTGCATTGCTGCTGCATCCTGATCCGCCAGCGGCATGGCCTCTGGCATGTTTGGCGGCATCGACATCGATGCCGCTTGGGATTCTTGTGTAGGAAGCATTCCGGGCTGCTGCATCTGTCCCACGGGGGGCTGCATCTGCTGCGTTGCCATTGGCTGCTGCGCAAAAGCTCCCGGCAGGGGATATGTGGGCTGCTCCGTCTCGGGCCGCACGGCAGCGCCGCGTCCGCCGGCACGCTCGATTTCCTGCACGCGTTTAGGGTTCAGGCTTACCGTAACCACGGTGCCGTTGCCCATGTTGTCCTCGATGGATACGGCACCGCCGGCGTTTTCCAAATACTCCTGCACCATGGGAAACCCTGCTCCGGTTCCACGGATATAGCGCTTCATCTTGCTGTTTGCGCTGGTAACGCCAAAGTCGAAAGCACGTTCCTTGTCGTCGATGCCGGGTCCTTGATCGGCAAAGCGGATGGTGTCTCCGCCGTCCAGAATCGAGATGATGGGCTCGGCAAAGTGTGCGTGGATAAGGTTTTCGACAATCTCGCGGATGACCATGAGCGAGATATGGCCACCTTGTTCTTTCATGCACTGGTAGACGGTGTTGGTCGTCTCTTCCAAATACGTGCGGACATCTTGCGGATCAATGACGATCACACGCGGTGTCGACAGCATGTCGTCATAGACGGCGATGCGTGCGGCGTACATGGCTTTTGGCGCCTGCGTGGTCGTCTGCTCGCCTTCCTCACGCTCTTCGCGCACGCCGGTGATGTGCTCGTTGTCGGGTGCCGGGTCTCCGGAATCGACC
>CAJMSO010000032.1 GCA_905216075.1 uncultured bacterium
TTATTGGAGCTCGTGGTGTTTCTGGCACCGCCGTTACGGCCGGATGCTGATCGACCCTGCGCTTTGCGACTTGCTGGAGCCGTGAGCACAGTTGAACTCATGTAACGTTAGGTATCGTAGCACAAGCTGGTAGCGAAACTGATTTGGCTTGTGGTGGACAACATATCGTTCATTTAGCGTGCTTAAGGGGGTTGTTTTGGGATGTTGTTCACATTGATGCAGGTTATTGGGATGCTAACGGTGATTAGGGGCGTTCCTGAACGCCTAAATGAAGCAGCGAGCTGTGCCGATAATCTCGTTTGTCTAACAAACTATGTACAGGCACGGGAAATAAATTGTGCAACTTTTTGTTGGCGTAGGTGGGGTTTGTGGCGCGTGGTTTTTTGGCATGAAAAAAGGCCTTCGGAATTCCGAAGGCCTTTGCATTCACGATGGTGGAGACGAGGGGGATCGAACCCCTGACCTCTTGACTGCCAGTCAAGCGCTCTCCCAGCTGAGCTACGCCCCCGTGACGAGGAGATACTATAGGGGAAGACTTTCTTTGATGCAAGGACTTTTTTGGGTTGAATCTCTTACTTACGGGTTTTCCTAGGACGGGGCAGAAATAAACACTCTTCGAGCGCTTATTTCTATCCACCGTCCCGATAAAACCCTGATGCGATAGACCTTACCTGTAGAGGTAAGCGATGGCGGTGCCGGTGTGGACTTGGATTGTGGCTGTTGACCTGACGACGTTGCTGATGCCCGTGTCGGCCAGGAGGTCTAGGGGGCTGTGATCTAGTTCCCACTCTAGGCCATGTTCGCTTACCTTGGTGTTGGGGGCTATGGCGATGATGGAGAACGTCTTGCCTTCGGCGCCTTCGATAGCCCACGACTCGCCAGCGTGGAGGATGCGGGCGACCACCTTGTCCTCGGCGATCCAGATGGGAGCATCCTCGTAGCTCGCGAGCAGCCCCAGTACGGAAAGTGCCATGCCCGGACGGCCGCCCGTAGCGCAAGTCGCAACCACTTCGGCACCCGGCCAGCGACGGCGAACGGAATCGAGCGCCAGCGCCAGATCGGTATAGTCCTTGTACGGGTCGTGGCGCTCAACTTCAAAGTCAGTGGCGGCATCGACCAGCGCGCGACCCGCGTCGCTCACTGTGTCGGCATCCCCTACATACACGTCGCAGCTCAGTCCCGCGCCTAGCAGCGCGTCGAGCCCGCGATCCACGGCGACAACGTGGTCGCACTCCCCCGCTAGCTGACGTAATAGATCCGCGCTCGCCACCAACGGTGAGCCGCAGACTACTAATACTTTGCAAGCCACAGCTCTCGCCTATCCCTCAAACGCAAGCACGCGGACCAGATCCAGGTCCTCATAGCTATCGATAAAGATGTCGCAGTTGTCGCGAACCTCGTCGCGCTTCATGCGGCCGTGCGGGTCATAGATGCCCACGCGTTTAAAGCCGGCGCTGCCAGAGCTCTTAAGGCCAAAGACGGCGTCCTCGAACACCCATGCGCGTTCAAACTTGTGCCCGTGGCGTTCCTCCAGACGGCGCAACGCCAACTCATATACGTCGGGGAACTGCTTGGAGCGCCCCGCCTCGCCCGTGGTGGTCACAAACTCCATGTAGGCATCGAGACCGGCGCCCGCAAGCGCAGACGTAACCAGCTCGGCCGGCGTAGACGTGGCAATGCACATGGCAATACCGGCCTCCTTCGCCTGCTTCAAAAATGCAAGCAGGCCCTCGCGCGGCGGCACCTTGGAGTAGCCATCGATCAGGATGTCGCTCAACTCGCGGTAGAGCTCCTCGCCATTTTCGCCAATGCCCCACGTGTCATGGTAGGCCTGGAACTCGTCCTCGAGCGACAAATGCTCAAACTGGGCAAAATCATCGACCGTCACGTCAACCCCGTGGCGGTGCAATAACTCGGGCTGGGCATAGGCCCAAACGGGGGTGCTGTTAACCAGCGTGCCGTCGCAATCGAAAATAAAAGCAACACTCGGGGCAGCGATGTGGTCCATAAACGAGCCTTTCGATGTCAAAGGGTAAACAACCTGCTAAAAACGTTTTACCAAACGTCAACCCAACTATCTTGAAACCCTAATTGGTAAAACTGTCAAGAGTTTTACCATCGCAATTCTGCCAGTGGTATAAACATGGCGCTTACCGATTAAACGCCACCGCAAAAACACTTTCGTTCATATAAGTAACGTACAGGTGTTATCGTAGTTTTTGCCGAAAGTTCCACCGAGCACGCGAGGTGGAACGAATCACAGAAACTTCGCCGTCCCTTCGATTCGTGCAGCCTTGGACCTTTCGCATCTAGTCACCAAGGCAACACGCTGCCGCGTCATGATGGGATCAAACGTGAGCGATACAAAGCTAAAGCCAGCAACCAAAAAGCCTGCTACCCGTAAACCCGCCCCGCACGCGCCGGAGCTCACCAAAGACGATGTCTATCTGTTTGGCATCGGTACGTGGGAGCGCAGCTGGGAAAAGATGGGCGCGCACCCCGACACGCAGAACCGTACGCGCGGCTGGCGTTTTTGCGTTTGGGCGCCCGACGTAAAGAGCGTCCATGTCATTGGCGAATTTAACGACTGGGACGAGCAAGCCAACCCGCTGGTGCCCATGCATACGAGCGCTATTTGGGAAGGCTTTATTCCTGGCGCCGAGCAGGGTCAGCTCTATAAATACCTTATCGAGACCAACGAGGGCGAAAAGCTCTATAAGGCCGATCCGTACGCCTTTAAGGCCGAGTGCCCTCCGGGTACCGCCAGCGTGCTGTGGACCCTCGATGGCTACCAGTGGAACGATGCCGCGTGGCTCAAGCGCCGCGCCGGCCACAACCACATGTCGCAGCCCCTTAACATCTACGAGGTGCATATTGGCTCGTGGAAGCGCCACGGCGACGCGCCGCAGGGCGAGCCCGACGAGTACGGCAACTACCCCGGCCCCATGGATCCCTTCCCCGCGCAGCGCGGCGAGTTCTACACCTACGACGACCTGTCGGTGGAGCTCGTGGACTACGTGCGCGACATGGGCTATACGCATATCGAGGTCATGCCGCTTATGGAGCATCCCTTTGATGGCTCCTGGGGCTACCAGACGACCGGCTACTATGCCGCCACGTCGCGCTACGGCAACCCGCAGCAGCTCATGCACTTTATCGATGCATGCCACGAGGCGGGCATCGGCGTGATTATGGACTGGGTGCCCGGCGGTTTTTGCGCCGACTCCCACGGCCTTGCCACCTTTAACGGCCACATGCTGTTTGAGCACGAGATTCATCCCAACTGGGGCACGCACAAGTTTGACTTCGCCCGCGGCGAGGTCCGCTCCTTCCTGGTCTCTAACGTGCTGTACTGGCTCGAGAACTTCCACGTTGACGGCATTCGCATGGACGGCGTGTCCAGTATGCTGTACCTCAACTTTGGCATCGACGATCCCGGCCAAAAGAAGTTCAACAAGTACGGTACCGAGGAGGACCTGGACGCCAGCGCGTTTATCCGCCAGGTCAACTGCGCCGTTGAGGCGCACTACCCGGACGTGATGATGATGGCCGAGGAGTCCACCGCGTGGCCGCTCGTGACCTATCCGCCGCAGGACGGCGGCCTGGGCTTCCACTACAAGTGGGACATGGGCTGGATGAACGACACCCTGCACTACATGCAGACCGATTTTCCGTGGCGCCCCGGCAACCACGGCCTGCTCACGTTCTCCATCATGTACGCCTTTACCGAGAACTTTATTTGCCCGCTGAGCCACGACGAGGTCGTGCACGGCAAGTGCTCGCTCATCGGCCGCATGCCGGGCGACTGGTGGCGCCAGTTTGCCGGCCTGCGCACGCTGGCCTTCTACCAGATGACGCACCCCGGTGCCAAGCTCAACTTTATGGGCAACGAGATAGGCCAGTTTATTGAGTGGCGCTACTACGAGTCCATCCAGTGGTTCCTGACCGAGGAGTACGAGACCCACCGTCATCATCAGGCGTTTATCAAGGCGCTCAACCACCTGTACACCGCCGAGCCCGCCCTGTACGAGCGCGGCTACACCGACGACGGCTTTACCTGGATCGACGCGGATAACTCCAAGCAGTCCATCGTGAGCTTTGTGCGTCAGGGCGAAGATATTGATGACGACCTGGTAATCCTGATCAACTTTGACCCGGCGAGCTACGAGAGCTTCCGTGTGGGCGTGCCGCGCGAGGGCGACTGGGAGGTCATCTTCGATTCCGACCGTCCCGAGTTTGGCGGCAGCGGCTATGCCGGTAAGGAGCCCTACACCTGCTCGAGCGAGCCCTATCCCTGGAACGGGCAGATGGACTCTATCGAGATTAAGGTGCCCGGCCTGGCAGGCGTGGTGCTTAAGCGCCGCGGTCCCAGCAGCTATAAGCCGCCCGTGGTCGAGACTCCCAAGAAGGCGACGCGTAAACGCACGTCCTCGGTGAAGCCCAAGACCGCAGCCGCCAAGAAGGCTCCGGCAAAGGCGAAGACTGCCAAGTCTGCCACCAAGCCCGCTTTCAAGACCACGGCCAAGAAGGCAGCCACCAAAAAGGCTGCCCCCAAGGCAAAGGCAGCTGCTGATAAGGCTCATGCCAAGAAAGCGTAACAAAGCTGTTACCTCTGCAATTACCCGCCTCGCCAAGGCGTAGGATACAAGTCATAACCGTTCCGGGAGAAACATCCCCGGGGGAAAGGAACGTATGAATAAGATCTTCGACAACAAGCAGGAGTTTACCGAGCTCTATCGCGATGCCGTCATGAGCATCAGCGGCAAGAGCGTCGAGGCCGCCAGCGACCTCGACCGCTTTAACGCTCTGGCCAAGCTCGTGGCCGAGAAGGCCCGCACCGTTGCCACCAAGAGTGACGCCCGCGCCACGGCCGAGGGCAAAAAGCGCGTGTACTACTTCTCGATCGAGTTTTTGATCGGCCGCCTGCTCGACAACTACCTGCTTAACTTTGGCGTGCGCGACATGGTCGTCGAGGCGCTCGACGACATGGGATTTGACCTGTCCGTCATCGAGAACCAGGAGCCCGATCCGGCTCTGGGCAACGGTGGCCTGGGCCGTCTTGCCGCATGCTTCCTGGATTCCATGGCAGCCGAGGGCATTGCCGGCTACGGCAACGGCATGCGTTACCGCTACGGCCTGTTTAAGCAGGAGATCGTCAACGGCAGCCAGGTCGAGGCCACCGACGAGTGGCTCACCCACGGCTATCCCTGGGAGGTCCGTCGTCAGGACAAGGCCGTGACCATCAAGTTTGGTGGCCATGTTGAGGGCTTTGAGGAGAACGGCCGCACGTTCTATCGCACGGTGGACACGCAGGACATCCTGGCCGTCCCCTACGACATCCCCGTCGTGGGCTATGCCGGTGAGACCGTCAACAAGCTGCGCGTCTGGGCCGCCGAGCCGGTCGAGGAGCACTTTGACCTGGAGGCCTTCAACCGCGGGGACTATGCCCTGGCCGATGCCGAGCGCGCCGAGGCCGAGGCCATCAGCGCCATCCTCTACCCCAACGACGCCGGCGAGCACGGCCGTCTGCTGCGCCTGAAGCAGGAGTACCTGTTTGTTTCGGCCGGCATCTACAGCCTGCTCGACACCTTTGAGAAAGAGCACGGCGAGAATTGGGAGCTGCTGCCGCAGTTTGTGGCCATCCACACCAACGACACCCACCCCGCCATGTGCGGCCCCGAGCTCATGCGCATCCTCATCGACGAGAAGAAGCTCGAGTGGGACGACGCTTGGAACATCGTGACGCAGGTCGTGAGCTACACCAACCACACCATCCTGCCCGAGGCTCTGGAGAAGTGGCCCATCGGCACGTTCTCCAAGCTCCTCCCCCGCGTGTACCAGATCATCGACGAGATCAGCCGTCGTTGGCACGAGTCGTTCGACACCACCCAGGAGGGCTGGCAGGAGCGCCTGCGCCAGACCGCCATCCTGTGGGACGGCGAGATTCGCATGGCCAACCTGTCTGTGATCTGCAGCCACAGCGTCAACGGCGTGGCCAAGATCCACTCCGACATCATCAAGAACATCGTGCTCAAGGACTTCTACGCCCTGACGCCCGAGAAGTTCAACAACAAGACCAACGGCATCTCGCACCGTCGCTTCTTTGCCGAAGCCAATCCCACCTATGCCAAGCTCGTGACCGATGCTATTGGCGACGGCTGGCTCAAGGACGCCTTTGAGCTGGAGAAGCTCAAAGAGTTTAAGGACGATGCCGAGTTCCTGAAGGCCGTGGGTGCCTCCAAGCGCGCCAACAAGGAGCGCCTGGCCGCCTACGTTAAGGCCGAGACCGGTTTGGTCATTGACCCCAACACCGTCTTCGATGTTCAGGTTAAGCGCTTCCACGCCTACAAGCGCCAACTCATGAACATCATGAAGGTGATGGACATCTACAACCGTCGCATCGCCGATCCCAACTTCCACGTGACGCCGACGACCTTCATCTTTAGCGGCAAGGCTGCCTCGAGCTACACCTTCGCCAAGGAGACCATCCGCCTCATTAACTCCGTGGCCGATGTCATCAACAACGACCCGCGCGTCAACGAGGTCATGAAGGTCTGCTTTATCCCCAACTTCCGCGTGAGCAACGCCCAGCTCATCTACCCCGCCGCCGAGATCTCGGAGCAGATCTCCACGGCCGGCAAGGAGGCCTCGGGCACGTCCAACATGAAGCTCATGATGAACGGTGCCATTACGCTGGGCACCCTCGACGGCGCCAACATCGAGATCGCCGATCTGGCCGGTCGCGAGAACGAGGCCATCTTTGGCCTGACCGCCCCCGAGGTCGAGCAGCTTTGGGCGTCGAACAGCTACTTTGCGTGGGATACCCTCAACGGCGACCGCGAGCGTCTGGGCCGCGTGATGGACGAGCTCAAGGACAACACCTTTGCGGGTCTTTCGGGCAACTTCGAGAGCATCTACAACGAGCTCATGAACAACAACGACCCCGACCTGGTCATGGCCGATTTCCGCAGCTACGTGGATGCGTGGGAGAAGCTCACCGGCAGCTATGGCGACCAGGAGACCTGGAACCGCAAGGCTCTGCTCAACACCGCCTCGAGCGGCTGGTTCTCGAGCGACCGCACCATTCGCGAGTACCGCGACGAGATCTGGCACGCGTAAAGGCGCGCGAGCTCCCCTATGCCAGCACGGCATTACTCGACGGGCGCGACCGAGCGCCGTGCCCGTCGCTAATGGGTTTAGGAACATCGATGACAGAAGGAGAAATCGATGAGTAAGAAAGAATGCATCGCGATGCTCCTCGCAGGAGGACAGGGCAGCCGATTGGGGGCACTCACCCAAAAGATCGCTAAGCCGGCGGTTAGCTTTGGTGGCAAGTTCCGCATTATCGACTTTTCGCTCTCCAACTGCTCCAACTCGGGCATCGACACGGTGGGCGTTCTGACGCAGTATCGCCCCTACCTGCTGCATGCCTACGTGGGCTCCGGCGTGGCGTGGGATCTGGACAGCCGCGACGGCGGTGTGTCGATCCTGCCGCCGTACGAGACGCAGACCGGCGGCGCATGGTATGCAGGCACGGCCGACGCCATTACACAGAACCTCGACTACATCAAGGCCAACGACCCCAAGTACGTCCTGATTCTTTCGGGCGATCACCTGTATCGCATGGACTACCGCAAGATGCTCAAGACGCACATTGAGAACAACGCCGACCTCACGGTGAGCGTTATGCCCGTGCCGTGGGAGGAGGCCAGCCGCTTTGGCATCCTGACCACCGACCCCGAGGACGGCCGCATCACCAAGTTCACCGAGAAGCCCGATAAGCCCGATTCGAACCTCGCGTCCATGGGCATCTACATCTTCTCGGCCGACGTGCTGATCGAGGCACTCGAGCAGGACGCTCTGGACCAGCGCTCGAGCCACGACTTTGGCAAGGACATCATCCCCAAGCTGCTCGGCGAGGGCAAGCGCCTGTACAGCTACGAGTTCCACGGCTTTTGGAAGGACGTTGGCACCATCGCCAGCTTCCACGAGACCTCGATGGACCTGCTGGGCAACAACCCCGAGTTCGATCTGTTCGACA
The DNA here is from genome assembly GCA_905216075.1 of uncultured bacterium. Taxonomy (GTDB): domain Bacteria; phylum Actinomycetota; class Coriobacteriia; order Coriobacteriales; family Coriobacteriaceae; genus Collinsella. The sequence goes on from CAJMSO010000032.1 coordinate 8,042, forward strand.
AGCACTTCCCCATCATGTCCAACATCACCACGCGTCCGCCGCACTACATTGGCCCGGACGGCCGCCTGGACGACTGCCTGGTCTCCAACGGCTGCAAGATCTACGGCACCGCTCGCCACTCGATCCTTTCGACCGATGTCATCATCGAGGAGCGCGCCGTGGTCGAGGACTCCGTGCTGCTGCCGGGTGCGCACGTTAAGAGCGGCGCGCACATCTGCCGCGCTATTTTGGGCGAGAACTCCACGGTCGAAGAGGGCGTGAAGCTCGGCTCTGTCGATACCACCAAGGATACGGCCGTCGTTGGAAATGACGTCGTTATCGGGAAGGGGGAATGATCCGATGATCAATCGCAAGGCCATCGGTTATATCACCGCTAACTACTCTTCGACCTACGGCAGCGTTCTGCTCAAGGACCGCCCCATCGCGTCCGTCCCGTTTTTGGGCCGCTACCGCCTGATCGACTTCCCGCTGTCCAACATGATGAATGCCGGCATTAAAACTGTCGGTGTCGTTATGCCAGGCAACTACCGCTCGCTGATCGACCACGTGGGCTCGGGCAAGGACTGGGGCCTGGACCGCAAGAAGGGCGGCCTGTTCATGGTGCCCGGCAACGCGTATGGCACCACCAAGGGCGGCATGCGCTTCCTGCTACGCGACATCATCTCCAACAAGACGCTGTTCCAGCGCTCGGACAAGCCCTATGTTGTGATGATGGGCACCAACATCATCTTTAATATGGACCTCAACACCATCATCGACGCACACGAGAACTCCGGTGCCCAGATGACGGTGGTGTACTGCAAGGCCACGCGCAACGTCGATGACGAGACCAAGCTGCAGATCAACGAGAACGGCCGCCTGACGGGCGTGAGCGCCGGTGTCGTGTACGGCGACAACGCCTCTATGGACTGCTGCATCGTCAACCGCGAGACGCTGCTCGAGATCATCGACCACTACCAGGCCGCTGACTATCTGGACCTGCTCGAGGCACTTCAGGGCGACTTTGGCAACATCGACGTGTGCAGCTACGAGTACAAGGGCGAGGTCGTGGGCGTGTTTAGCGAGAAGTCGCTGTATCGCCGCAGCATGGACCTGCTCGACCAGACCGTAGCCGACCAGCTCTTTGACCCCGAGCGCCCGATCCTGACCAAGGCTCACGACGTGCCGCCTTCGCGCTATGCGACCGGCAGCCACGCCTGCAACTCGATTATCTCGGCCGGCTGCATCATCAAGGGCACCGTGCGCAACTCGATCCTGTCGCGCGGCGTCGTGGTCGAGGAGGGCGCATCGGTGACCAACTCGATCATCAACCAGAGCTGCATCATCAAGAGCGGCGCCCGCGTCGAGAATGCCATTCTGGACAAGAACAACGTGGTTCCCACCAACACCGAGCTTCGCGGCACGCCCGAGAACATCTTGGTGCTGGGAAAGGCTCCGTTAACTTCCGACACCACCATCGTACGTTAACGTTGGCACCGCAACATCGCTCGTAACATGTAGAATAGCCGCCCGGTTAGCGCCAGGCGGCTATTCTCGAATTGCAACATGGGAGACAATATGGCAGATTCCAGCAAAAAGATGCAGATCGTGTTTGCCTCGGCCGAGTGCGCACCGTTTGTGAAGACCGGTGGCCTGGGCGACGTGGCGGGCTCGCTGCCTGCGGCGCTTGTGCGCGCCGGCGCCGAAGTCATCGTGATGGTGCCCAAGTACGCCACCATCAAGGACGAGTACAAAGCGCAGATGGAGCACTTTGCCGACTTTTACGTGAGTCTGGGCTGGCGCAACGAGTACTGCGGGCTGGAGAAGCTCGAGCACGACGGCGTCACCTATATGTTCGTGGACAACGAGCGCTACTTTGCGCGCGACTATCCGTACGGCTTCTTTGATGACGGCGAGCGCTTCGCATTCTTCTCCAAGGCCATCACCGAGAGCCTGCAGCACCTGCCGGCCGGCTTTGAGTGCGACATCCTGCACTGCAACGACTGGCAGACGGCGCTGGCGCCCGTGTTTTTGCGCGAGTTCTACCAGGGCCTGCCGCTGTATGACCGCGTCAAGACCGTGTTCTCGATCCACAACGTGGCGTTCCAGGGCCAGTTTAGCGACACCGTGATGGAGGACATCCTGGGTGTGGCGCATATTCCGGCGGCCGCTACGCAGCTGCGCTGCGACGCCTGCAGCATCAACTACATGCTGGGCGCGCTGCACTATGCCGATGCCATCACCACGGTGAGCCCCACCTATGCGGGCGAGATCCAGACGCCCGAGTTTGGCGAGGGCCTGGACGGCGTGCTGCGCGAGCGCTCCTACGCGCTGCAGGGCATCCTCAACGGCATTGACGTGGCGGCCTTTGACCCGGCAACCGACAAGCGCATTGCCGCCAACTACACGGTTGACGACCGTTCCGGCAAGGCCGTGTGCAAGGCCAAGCTGCAGGAGGAGCTGGGACTCGAGATTCGCGACGACCGTCCCCTCATGGTGATGGTCACGCGTCTGACGCGCCAGAAGGGCATGGATCTGGTCATGTACGCGCTCGACCGCATCCTGTCCGGCGGCGTGCAGGTGGCGGTGCTGGGCACCGGCGACCGCGACTACGAGGACGGCCTGCGCTACTTCCAGGACAAGTACCCCGGCACCATGGCCGCACGCATCGAGTTTGACCCAGCGCTGTCGCAGCGCATGTATGCCGCCGCCGACATGTTCCTGATGCCTTCGAAGTTTGAGCCCTGCGGCCTGTCGCAGATCATCGCCATGCGCTACGGCACCCTGCCCATCGTGCGCGAGACCGGTGGCCTGAAGGACACCGTGCAGCCGTACAACGAGTTTACCGGCGAGGGCACGGGCTTCTCGTTTAGCAACTTTAACGGCGACGAGATGGGCGATGCGGTATTCCGCGCGGCGCGTCTGTTCTGGGATAACCGCGACGCCTGGAACCAGCTGGTCACGCAGGCCATGAGCCAGGACTTTAGCTGGACGCGTTCGGCCGATAAGTATCTGGACCTGTACTTCTTTATGCATCCGGAGATTGAGAGGCCGGCGGCTGTTGTCGACGAGCCTGAGGCTGGGGCTGAGCCGGTGGCCGCTGAGGGGCCCATGGCCGAGG
>CAJMSO010000033.1 GCA_905216075.1 uncultured bacterium
TACACGACCTGCCATGCGGGGGACGGGCAGCACCCGGGGTTGGCCTTGAACTGCTCGTACTGCTGGCGGCTCTCGAACTGGTAGGAGGTGCCGCAGCTCTTGCACTTGGCGATGAACTGGCCGAACTCGGGCGGCTCCTTCTCGGCGGGCTTCTCGGTTCCCATGAGCGTGTCGGGGTCTGATGTGCCGTCGATGTCGAACGCGCCGCAGAGCGCGTACTTTCGCGCGTAGCTGGATGCGCTGCCCGTGACCTGCGCCTCGTTCATGCCCTTCTGGCTCAAAGGCTCTCGGGCGTAGGCCGTCACGTCCATGGGATCGCCGTGGCCGTCCTCGAAGAACAGGCGGCACGTGGCCTCGACGTAGTAGCGCTCGCCGATCTGCACGATGCTGTCGTTGAGCGTGAAGGCTATGCCCGCATCCTTGCACGGCTCCTTGAGCGCCGCCACGATGTCCTCCATCGAGCGGTAGTAGAAGTTGCCGTGGGCGTTGTAGCGTGCCTTGGGCACCACCACGGATCGCTGCACCTGGGCCACGGCCTCGGCCAGCGTCATGTGCTTGTCTTCTGCCATCGTCTACTCCATCCTCGCTGCCACCTGGGCTGGCGTGCCCCGGCGGATGCTTCCGGTGATTCCCTGCGCCTTGAGCGTGGATGCGAGCGCCTGCATCTGCGATCGCGTGGCTCTCGGCACCTCGACCGTCCACGCCTCCAAGGGCTCCGCGACCGGTGCTGGCATGGGTGCCGGCATGGGGGCGGACATTGGCACTGGCGCGGGGATCTCGATCGGCTCAGGCTCTGGTTCCGGCATCGGTTCCGGTTCGGGCTCTGGCGCCATAGCCGCCTTCAGCTCGGCGATGCGCTGGTCTTCCTCGTCGGCCAAACGCGCCGCGTTCAAGGCGGCTCCGAGGTCGAGCGTGCGGAAGAACTCGCGCTCCGCGTCGGCGTAGTGCGGCATCGCCTCCTGCTGGGCCTTGAGCGTTTCCCAGTCTCGGGCCACGTCGGACACCTTTGCCTCAAGCGCCTGCTGCGCCTTGATCTCGCCGAAGGTCTTGTTGAGCCACTGCGGCTCATGCAAGCGCTCGTAGGGGACGACCGGCGCGAGCAGCCCAGCGAACTCCTCGTAGTGCTGCTGTAGGCGTGAGTAGAGCGCGTCCTTGCGCGTCTGCTCGGCCTCGTCAAGCTGCGCCTTGATGGCGTCGGTTGATTCGTCGATGATGGCCGTGATCTGCTTGCAGCGCCTCTCGAATGCGTCGAGCGGCTTGTTGTACTCGCGCTTCACGGCCTTGCGGCGTTCGTCGATCTCCTTCTTGATGCCGTTGAGGTAGCTGCGGTCGTGCTTGGCCTCCTTGATGGCCTGGGCGCTCGTGAGGTCGTAGGTGGCGCCCTCGTAGTCGGCGACGACCTTCTTCACGTGGGCCTCCAGCGCGTCCATGTTCGAAGCGATGGTGGCCTCGGTGTACGTGACCTCAAGCGTGGTGGCCTCGGTTTCGATGACCTCGGCCTCGACCTGCTGCGGTTCGGTTTCTTTAGCCATAAATCTCGCCCGTCTCGTCGTCGAAGTCCATGGCCTGCTGCTGCTCGGCCACGGTGAGCAAAACCGTCTTGCCGCTCTGCTTGATGATGCGGAAGGCGTCGGCGTTGTCGGTCAGGATCTCGAATTGCAGGGTTGCAACGCTGCCCTTCACGGTGGCCTGCTTGAACTGCGCCTGGATGGTGGCTTCGTTGATTATGTCGTTACCTCCTATTTGATGCCGAGAACGGCGGCAAGGAACGCGCGACCGAACTCGCGCTCTTCCTCGCTGACGGGCTTGATCTTGTCGGCGATGAACTCGCGGCTTTTGGCGACGCACTTCTCGTCGATCCTGGAAAGCCCGGCCTCGCAAAGCGCGATCATCACGTGGTAGGCGTTTGCCGCCGTCTCGCCGTCGTTGTTGTCAGGATGCGTGGCGTCGAACATGAGGTTGTTCGCGATGCAGGCGGCGTGGTCGAGCACTGCTTTGTGGAACTTGGTCCCGTGGAAGTCCTCAAAGCCGTTCTCTTCGAAGTATTTGGCGTTCATTTCTTCTCCTTCACGTACTCCTCGACGAAGTACTCGATGTAGATGTCTATGCGCGGCTGTGTGCCGTATGGGCTTCTTGGCCGCTTGGTGACGGCTCCCGTATCGACCTGCGAATCGTCCTTGAAGGCGATCCCGTTGAGCGCGTCGCAGGCGAGCTTGCCCAGGTTGTCCCAGTCGGGCTTGCCGAGGTCGGCGCGGCCCTCCCAGTACTTGGGGTTGCTCTTCGCGAGCGGCCTGGTGGTCGAGATCCGCATCACGACCGGGCCGTCGTGGTCGGCGAATGTCTCGCCGTATGCCGCGCGGAACGCGTCCTTGATGGCCTTCTCGGCCTTGAGCGTCTTGGTCGGCGTGTAGGTGCGGTGGTTGCGGTAGTCGGTCATAGGGCGCTGCTTTCCAACAAGCTCTGCTGGGTGCATGGTGATGTGCGCCGTGGCCGCAAGGGTGCGCTGCCAGCTCATTCGGAAAACCCATCGCTCTGGCTGCGGTGCTTGTTGAAGGCTCCGCGCAGCTCCGGGTATCGCGCCTCCATGATTCGGGCAAGGGCGGGGGCTATGCCGTTCTTGCAGCCGACGTGCAGCTCGTTGCGCACCATGTTCACCAGGTAGTTGATCGACACGTAGCCCTTCTCCTTGAGGCGGCGGGCGTTGGAGAGCATGAACCGCCACGCATCGGGGTTGGCCTCGATCCACTTCTTGGCCTCGGCAACGTCCTGCTCGCCCGCCATGCCCAGGCCGAAGATCTCAAGCTGGTTGCTCTGCGGCTTGGGGCGGTATCTCTCGTCGTTACGCATTGAGCACCGCCATGGTTCCCACGGCGCGCTGGGCGTCGGCCACGGCCTGGTCCATAGTGGGGATGACCCAGAGCCAGAGCACGGCGAGGAAGATCATGAGGGCCGCGAGGAAGCCGACCATGACGCCCGCCCTGAACTGGGAGCGCTCAAGCTGCTCCTGCGCCGTCGGGCGCTTGCCCTCGAATGGTATGATGGTCGCAGCCTCTTTCGAGGCGGCTACGTAGCGGGTGCCCGATGTGTGGAAGCTGGGGGCGCTCGCTTTCTTTTTTGTCTGCATTTCCGTTCTCCTTTCGGTGTTTTCGCAGGTCATTGCTAGGGCGCTTTTTAGGGCCTCTTTTTTGCCGCTTTTTTCGCCCTGCTCTTCTGGCTGTAGTAGCGCTGGCGCTGCCTGCCATTCCTCTTCTCCCTGATCGCCTCCTCCTTCATCGCGTTGGCCTGCTCGGCGAGGTCTGCCATGTGAAGCTCCTTCGTGCACTCGATGCACCAGCCGTTGACCCTGTTGAGCGGTCGGAACGTCCATTGGCCGCAGCGGGGGCACTGCCTGCGCTTGCGGAGTGAGAGTCCGCACTTCCGCGCCATATGCTTCACTGAGTCGATGGAGCGCCCGAGGTCCTTGGCTACCTGCTTGGCGCCGTCTCCGGCGTGCTCTTCGAGGTATCTGAGTTCACGTGTAGACCACTGCTTCACGCCTTCGCTTCTCCCTTCTGCTGGCGTTCCCACTCGCGATATGCTTGGCGGATCGTCGAGCACATGCCGTCAAAGGCAACTTCGCGGGCCGTCTTCTGACGCTGCTCCTGTTGCTTCTCGTCGCTCATTAGGCCACCGCTAGCTCATGCAGCTCGTCCAACGAAACGCCGAGGATGCGAGATAGCGCGTAGGCTTCAGACAGGCTGAACTCGTACGAGCCTCGAACTTTGTTAAAGAACGAAGATCGGCTCATACCGAGACTGTCTGCCAGCGCGTCACGTGTAACACCATTCGTTTCGGCGTACTCGTTGACCTTCTCCGACAGGTTCATGCTTCTCCTTTCTCCCGTACAAAACTTTGTACTCCTACAGTATTGTACAAAGTTTTACACCGTGCAATACTTTGTATGTGTAAATATTTGGACTGTAAGGGGAGGCCATGGAGTACCGGTTTGTTCTCGCACATTACTTAGAGGAACAGGGAATGACTCCAGCTGAGCTTGCTCGCGCTATTGGTTCCCCTAGATCGACCGTTTCTGCCCTTTTGAGCGGAAGGGCAAAAGAGCCAACACTTGGTAAAGCTAAGGCGATAGCGGACGCTCTTGGCGTGTCCCTTGAAGAGATGGCTCGGATGACATACGAGGAGGAATAGGCATGGGACTTCTTGGTGATATGGCTAAAGCCGCTGCGAAGGTCGCTATAAATCAAGTTTCAAACACTGCGCACGAGAAGGTTTCCGAGATGTTCCCAACAAAGGAGATCGTTCTATCCGGCTCACACGAGCGCGATGTCTACACCTACTACGGCGGGCCATTGAAGGGAATAAGGGTCGGGCAGACATTCGATGCTGAGGTCGCTAGGAAGCCTGTCACCCTTGTAAGCGAGTTGACGGGAACAGAATGGAATACTGCCGAACACGGAAACAACGCGCTTATGTATAGGGGCAAGCCATTTGGCTCTTTTAGCCCAATGAGCAAAAGCATTCGAAAAATGATCCGTATGGGATACCGGGTCAAGATTAGGTGCAAAAACGTTGGATGGTACGCGCAGGGGATACCTGAGATTGTTGCCATGATTCCAGATCCAGAAGCTGTGTTCTCTTGGCTTGACGAGTGCGAGAGAAGTGGTGAGGAGGTTCCGTTCAATGCCAACAGCTAGAACTGCGGTGATATACGCCCGCTTTTCGTGCAACAAGCAGCGCGAGGCCTCCATCGACGACCAGCTGCGCATCTGCCGCCAGTGGTGCCAGCGCGAGAAGTACGCCATCGTGGCGGAATACTGCGACTATGCCATAAGCGGGCGCACCGACGACCGCCCCGAGTTCCAGCGCATGGTAGCCAACGCGGGTGAGAGCGACATAGTGCTTGTGTACATGATGGATCGCTTCAGCCGTGGGGAGTACGACGCGCCCATATATAAGCGCGAGCTTGCCCAGCACGGCGTGAAGCTCGTCTCGGCGCTTGAACAGATACCAGATTCGCCCGAGGGCATCATTTACGAGAAGCTGCTTGAGGGCCTTGCGGCGTGCGAGTCGAAGAAGACCGCGATCCGCACGAGGCGCGGCATGGAGGGCAACGCGCTCAAATGCAAGACCAACGGCGTGCGCGTGTTCGGCTACGCCAGCAACGAGGCCGACGAGTACGTGATCAACGAGGACGAGGCCGCTTTCGTGCGCGAGGCGTTCAAGCGGCGCATAGCAAAGGAGACCACCAACTCGATAGCTCGCGACTTCGCGGCACGCGGGGTCAAGACCTCGCAGGGAAACCCGTGCGGCTACTCGATGGTCGAGCGGATGGTGAAGAACCGGAAGTACACGGGGCGCTACGAGTGGGGCGGCGTTGTCAAAGAGGGCGGCATGCCCGCGATTATCGACGAGGTGACGTTCATGGAGGCACAGGGCATACGCGCGGCCAAGGAGCGCAGCGCGGAGAGCTGGGGCGACTTCGCCCTTTCCGGCAAGGCGATCTGCGCGGGCTGCGGGCGCAACCTGCAAGGCGTGAGCGGGCGCGGGCGCGGCAACCGCAAGTACGAGTACTACCGCTGCCACGACGGATGCGTTAAGCCCGTCAGGCGCGAGGAGCTTGAGGGCGAGATCGTCAAGGCGCTGCGGGCTCTTCTGCAAGACCGCGAGGAGGCCTTGAGGATAGCCCGCATGGTGGCGGAAAGCTCGGACGGGGCAGAGGTGGCGGCGAGGCGCAAGCAGGCCGCCCAGTCGCTCTCAGCCGCCGAGCGCGGGCTTCGCAACATCTTGAACGCCATCGAGCAGGGTATCATCGCGCCCGGCGCGAAGGAGCGCATAGCGGAGCTTGAGCACCAGCGCGACCGCGCCAAGCTCGACCTTGAGGCGATCAGGGACGATCAGATAGACCCCGAGCGGCTGGCCGACTTCCTGCAATGCGGCTCCGCCCTGGACGACGCGACTCTGTTGAAGGCGTTCGTCTACCAGGCGAGCGTGAGCGACGAAGAGTGCATAGTGACCTTGAACTACGACGTGGAAAACAACGAACCCGCCAGACTTGACATCCAGCGGGTTCGTACAAAATGCAAATGGTGCCCCATGTTGGATTCGAACCAACGGCCTTCTGCTCCGGAGGCAGACGCTCTAATCCCCTGAGCTAATAGGGCCAACGTTTGGCATTATACCCAAGTGAACCACGGGCTATCAAAATAAAAGAAAAAGCTTTGCAATTCCGAGGAAGACGCGGCGCAACGGCCCACTTTAGAAGGCAAAAGCGAGTCAGATAGTATAAACTCTCATGCACCATATATACACGGCTCGCGATGCGGGCCGTTTTTGCAAGGGTTATCCATCGAGGTGAGAGGCACACCATGATTGCAATTTTAAAGCAGAGCGCCAGCGACGAGGCCGTAAGCCATATCGTCAGCTGGATTGAGAAAAAGGGTCTGAAGACCGATGTCTCGCGCGGCGAGAACGAGACGATCATCGGCCTGGTGGGCGATACGACCAAGATCGACCCGTTCCTGCTCGAGTCCATGGATGTCGTCGAGCGCGTGCAGCGCGTCTCCGAGCCGTTCAAGCGCGCCAACCGTAAATTCCACCCCGAGGACTCCGTCATCGACTGCGGCCACGGCGTCAAGATCGGCGGCGACCAGTTCCAGGTCATCGCCGGCCCGTGCTCCGTCGAGGGCGAGAACCTCATCCGCATCGCACGCCGCGTGAAGGCCGCCGGCGCCACGATGCTGCGCGGCGGTGCCTACAAGCCCCGCACCTCCCCTTACGCCTACCAGGGCATGGGCCCCGCCGGCCTCGACCTGCTGTGCGAGGCGTCTGCCGAGCTCGACATGCCAATCGTCACCGAGATCATGGACCCACGCGACGTGCAGGTCTTCTTGGACAAGAAGATCGACGTCATGCAGATCGGCGCCCGCAACGCCCAGAACTTCCCCCTGCTCAAGGAGGTCGGCAAGACGCAGACCCCGATTCTGCTCAAGCGCGGCATGTCCGGCACGATCGATGAGCTGCTCATGGCCGCCGAGTACATCATGAGCGAGGGCAACGACAACGTCATTCTGTGCGAGCGCGGTATCCGCACCTTCGAGACCCGCACCCGCAATACCTTCGACCTCAACGCCGTGCCGGTGCTGCACCACCTGTCGCACCTGCCCGTCGTCGCCGACCCCAGCCACGCCACCGGTTACACCCGCTACGTTGAGCCCATGGCGCTCGCCGCGACCGCCTGCGGTGCCAACGGCCTGGAGATCGAGGTCCACGACGAGCCGAGCCGCGCCTGGTCCGACGGCGCCCAGGCCCTCACCCCCGATCAGTTCGACGACACCATGCGCCGCATCCGAGCCATCCGCGAGGTTGTCTGCCAAGAGACCATGGAGTAGCCCATGGGTACAGTGAGAAACGCGCGCGTTAACCAGGGCGGCCCCAAGTGCGCCGGTATCGTCGGCCTTGGCCTCATCGGCGGCAGCTTTGCCCGCGGCTATGCACAGGCGGGCGTCCGCGTGCTGGCCTGGGACCCCGATGACGATGTCATGACGGCCGCCAGCATGGGCACTGTCGCCGGAGAGCTCAACGACAAGACACTCGGCGAATGCGACATCATCGTCCTGGCTTGCTACCCCGAGGCCTGCATCGAGTGGCTCGAGGCGCATACCCAGGCACTCGCCGACGCCACCGATACCGAGGCCATCATGGGTCCCGTGGTGATCGACACGGTGGGCGTCAAGGGCATCGTGTGCGAGCGCGCCTTTGAGCTTGCCCGCGAGCACGGCTTTTACTTTGTGGGCGCGCACCCCATGGCGGGCACCCAGTTCTCGGGCTACGCTAACTCTCGTGCCGACCTGTTCCAGGGCGCCCCGCTGGTGCTCGTACCGCCCGCGGTAGACGATGCGCTCAAGCTGGAGCTTTTGGGCCAGGTGCGCGAGATGGTGCGCCCCTTGGGCTTTGGCAAGTTCAGCGTGACCAGCGCCGCCGAGCACGACCGCGTCATCGCCTTCACGAGCCAGCTTGCGCACGTGGTGTCCAACGCCTACGTAAAGAGCCCGACCGCCCAGATCCACCACGGCTTTTCGGCCGGTAGCTACCGCGATCTCACCCGCGTGGCGCACCTCAACCCGCAAATGTGGTCCGAGCTCATGATCGACGACGCCGACGCGCTCGCCTTCGAGATCGACCATCTGATCGAGTCGCTTGGCGCCTACAGCCGTGCGCTCAAGAACCGCGACCAGCGCTATCTGGAGAATCTCCTTGCCGAGGGCGACCGCATTAAGCGCGCACTCGACGACGAGGCCTCCCACTAGACCACTTATCACGCCAGGTCGAAAGGACCGAAGCTTATGGCGATTACCATCGATATCGACACTGCACGCCCATACCAGGTGCATGTTGGCACATTTTTGCTGGAGCAGGCGGGATCGCTCGTGCGCGCCACTGCCGGCGGCACCAAGGCCGTCATCGTGACGGACACCAACGTGGGCCCGCTCTACCAGATGCCCGTTAAGCAGAGCCTGGAGGCGTCAGGCTATGAGGTAAGCATCTGCACCTTCGAGGCCGGCGAGGCACACAAGCGCGCCGAGACCTACGTTGCCATTCTTGAGTTTGTGGCCGAGCACGAGCTTTCGCGCTCCGACGTAATTGTGGCACTCGGCGGAGGCGTCGTGGGCGACGTGGCGGGCTTTGTGGCCGCCACCTACATGCGCGGCTGCAAGTTTGTGCAGATCCCGACGAGCCTGCTCGCCATGGTGGATTCGTCGGTGGGCGGCAAGACTGCCATCGACCTGGCCGCCGGCAAGAACTTGGCCGGCGCCTTTTGGCAGCCGAGCGTGGTTATCGCCGACGTGGGGTGCCTGGCCACCCTCACGCCCGAGCAGTTCGCCGACGGCTGTGGCGAGGTCGTCAAGCACGCCGTGATCGCCGACCCCGAGCTCTTCGCCGAGCTGGAGAAGACCCCGCTCACGCTGGAGCTGCTCAACCGCGATGTGGCCCGCGTAGCGCTCATCATCGCCCGCAATATTGACATCAAGCGCGCCGTGGTCGTCGCCGACGAGCGCGAAACCAACCAGCGAAAGCTCCTTAACTTTGGACACAGCGCCGGACACGCCGTCGAGGCCTGCGAGCACTTTGAGCTCGGACACGGCAACTGCGTGTCGATCGGCATGGGCATCATCACGCGCGCCGCGGCCCTGCACGGCGTCTGCGATGCCGCACTGCCCGGTCGTATTGAGGAGCTCTGCACCCGCCATGGCCTCAAGACCCGCTGCGACCTAGATGCCGATGCCATCTTTGCCGAGGCGCTGCACGACAAAAAACGTGCCGGTGACACTATCGACCTGGTGATTCCGCACGGCATTGGCCGCTGCAGCATCGACCGCACGCCGCTTTCCACTTTCCACGAACTCATTGCCGAAGGCCTCGGCCAGAAGGGAGACGCATCCGCATGCTAGCCCGCATCACCCCGTCCCCGCTCAAGGGCACCGTTCCCGCCATCGCGTCCAAGTCGATGGCGCACCGCCTGATCATCTGCGCTGCGCTTGCCAACGGCGAGACGCACGTCACCTGTAACACCACCTGCGCAGACATCGAGGCTACAGTACGTTGCCTTACGGCCCTGGGCGCTCGCATCGAGACCGTCGAGGACGGCTTCCAGGTCCACCCCACCATGAAGAGTATTGAGTTTGGCCTGCTCAAGGCCCTTGCCGGCGGCACGCTTGACTGTGGCGAAAGCGGCTCCACGCTCCGCTTTATGTTGCCCGTCGCCTGCGCGCTGGGTGCGAATGCCACCTTCGTGGGTCAGGGACGCTTGGGCGCCCGCCCGCTCTCGCCGCTCTCGGACGAGATCATCGCCGCCGGCTGCGACCTACAGGGTCTGGGCGGTTTTCCGCTCAAGACGAGCGGCCGCATGCGCCCGGGCACCTTTGTGCTGCCGGGCAACGTGAGCTCGCAGTATATCTCCGGCCTGCTGCTGGCAGCCCCGCTGCTGGCCCAGCCCTCCTGCGTGCAGGTGACCGGCCTCATTGAGAGCCGCCCCTACATCAACCTGACGATCCAGGCCATGAAGGCCTTTGGCGTCGAGGTCAACGTCGAGCGTATTCCCGCCAGGGACGGCCAGCCCGAGGTCACAAACTTCCGCGTGAGCAGTGGCTCGTATCGCACGCCCGGTAACGTGGCCGTCGAGGGCGACTGGTCCAACGCCGCCTTTTGGCTGTGTGCCGGCGCCATCGGATGCGACCCCATCACCGTCGAGGGCGTGTCGCTGAGCTCCGCGCAGGGCGACCGCAACGTGCTTGCCGCGCTTTCGCGCTTTGGCGCCCGCATCGTGCGCTCCACCAACGCCGCCACCGTGCAGTCCGACAAGCTCGCCGGCTTTGAGATGAGCGCCCACGACATTCCCGACCTGGTACCCGTTATCTCGGCCGTGGCCTCGCTGGCTCAGGGCCGCACGTTCATCCGTGACTGTGCGCGCCTGCGCATCAAGGAATCTGACCGTCTGGTCACCACCACCCGCGAGCTCACCGCGCTGGGCGCGCAAGTGCGCATTGCCGGTGACGACCTCATCATCAAGGGCGTCGACGCCCTTACCGGCGGCGAGGTCGATTCGCACAACGACCACCGCATTGCCATGATGGCCGCCATCGCCGCGAGCCGCGCCACCGGCGAGGTCGTGATCCACGGCGCCGAAGCCGTCAACAAGTCCTATCCCGATTTCTTCGACCACTACCGCCTGCTGGGCGGCAAGGTCACACTCGAGGAGGAATAGCATGTCCTCGACCTTTGGCAACGTCTTACACTTAAGCATCTTCGGACAGTCGCACTCCCCCGCCATCGGCTGCTCGCTTGATGGCATACCCGCTGGCATCGCCGTCGACAAAGAAGCGCTGCAGGCCTTCCTCGATCGTCGCGCCCCCGGTCGCGACGAGACCGCGACCAAACGCCGCGAGGCCGACACCGCACATATCATCGCCGGCGTGGTCGATGGACACACCACCGGCGCACCCATCGCCGCAATTATCGAGAACACCAACACGCGCTCCAAGGACTATTCCGAGCTGCGCCGCAAACCCCGCCCCGGGCACGCAGACTTTCCCGCGCGCGTGAAGTACCACAACATGCATGACGTCGCCGGCGGCGGACACTTC
>CAJMSO010000034.1 GCA_905216075.1 uncultured bacterium
CGCGATCGGCCTCGAGCGCCGGCGTGCGCGCGATCATGCTGTCGACAAACAGGGTGCTCGACGCGGGAAGCGACACGCCGTCGAGCAGGTCGACGGCATCGACGCCCAGGTCCTCGGCAAGACCAAACGCGGCACGCGCTCCCTCGTCCAGGCGCACGATATCCCCGGACGTAAGGCGCGCGAACGTCTGGTGGCGCTTATACGAATCGAGATAGATGGCAAGGTCGACCGCCGAAAGCCCGCTCGCACCCAGCTCGACGTCGAGCAAGTTGCTCTTGACGGTGGCGCGCACCGAGAGCTTGGGCGCAGGGCGGACCGAAATCTGGCGCAGACGATCACTGAGCATGACCTCTCCCAGCTCGGACAAAGCCGCCAGCCCCTCGGTCAGCAAGTGGAACAGGCTCTCGTCATCGCGCTCCTCAAATGCCAGGCCGCCCTCGTAGAAATCGAAGTACAGGGCCGCCGTGTCCATAACGCGAAACTCCGCCACCGTATCACGGGGCGGAACGCCGGGGCGTTGCTCTTCGAAAGGACTGCCCGGAGCACCAAGACTAAAGAGATCTGCCGACCAATCGCCGTAGGTCACCGTAATCTTGCAGGTCACAAGACCATCGTCGACGCCAATCGCCATGGCAAAACACGGCTCGGGCGCCACGGCATCGAGCGCAGCGGGAGCGGTCAGGTCAGTGTAGTCGCGCAAGATAGGCAGCGCCATGCGGCAGAACTCGCCCACCTGGTCGGCGGCGATATGGACCGGTGTGCGGCAGGGCAACAAGTGCGAAAGGAACGGCGCCGCATGTTGGGCAAACGCCGTTTCGGTACGGCGCGCGCGGCGCGTATCAACCAGATAGGCTGCGTCACCAGCGACAAAGCAGTACACATCGGCCGGCAGGCGCAAGTCGTAGCTACCCCCCGCCGCCGGTGCAATCTTGGCGGCAAGAAGCGGCGGGCGCTTAGCCGGGACTTCGCCCTCCCCCTGCAACGAAGGCTCGACTGCCACCTCGTAGGAGCGATGCGTCGTCGTCCCCCGCGACCAAGCAGGCTCAAAGGACAAGGTCCTGCCACGCAGCAGGTCCAGCACGGACACGACGGAATACTCGGATACCGGCAACTGACGCTCGGCGACAAAACCGCTGCGGGCAAAGTCATACGATGCCGAGCGCGAGCTCGTAATATCGCCTAGGTAGGCGACCGTCATTGCGATAAAGTCGAGCAGCTTTGTCGACACGTCATCGAAAGCCTCGGGCACATGAACAAACGTAAGCTTCTTGCCATAGGAGAACGTACCGCCGCGCACATAGGCATCGGCCATGCCGTCGATATCCTTAACCACGTAGGACACCGAACCGCAGCGAATGCGGAACTCGAGCGCCCAGCTAAAGCGGTCGGCGAACAGCGGATTGTAGTACGGCACCAACGAGGGCTCCAACGCCGCTTTGGGGGCGTCGGGACCAACGGCACCGGCAAGCTTGCGGCGCATGCTCGCCAGCTCATCCATGCGCGCGTTCGAAAGATCGGAGAGCGCCGCCATGAGGCTGGGACTCGTGGGGACAGGTGCTGGGAAGGGAAAGTTGGGGTTGACCGTGGGCGTTGTAGGCGCGGGACGCGCGGACTGTTTGGGCTGAGCCGCAAACGTGCGGACCGGCGTGCGCAAACCTTCGACGGGCTCGGCACCGCTGGCGTCCAGGTACGCCAGCGCCGTGGCGATGGCGTGCTTGCACATGCCGGGGTAGCGATAGGCAGCGGGGTAATCACAGTCGTAGTCGATCACCTCGTGCTCGTCCATATCGAGCGCCACGTGCGTCTTGTACAGATCGCCGCGCGAGCCGCGCACCGTGCCCTCGATAGTCACATTTTTGGAGAAGCGCGAGCCGGAGTCCTCAAACGACAGCACGGCGCCGTTGAGCATGAGCGAGCGCCCCTTCATAAAGGTACTGCTGAGCGCCGCCTCTTTACGAAGCGCCTGCGCAAACGTCCCCTGCGTCATCACTTCCTCCAATCTCGCACACCAAATGATTTTTCTGGGACGGGGATGAAAAAATCATTCCCGTCCCAGAAAGACTGGTCTTCCGCCACACGTCACCCAAAATGATTTTTTAATCCCCGTCCCAGAAAAATCATTTTAGATCACCGTCACTCTGCCTTGGTTACCCACGATGGCCTTTGCCTCTGCCAACAGCGGAATTGAGCGTGCGTTGACCTTGGCCGGCACCTCGGCACGCAGCACGCGCCCGTCCACCTGCTCGATAAAGATCTCCACGCGGTCGCCGCCCGGGTTGGTGGTGAGCACCGTGGCCAGGCGCGCCATATTGCCCTGGCTAAAGCGGCTGTTGGGCACCATGACCTCAAACACCTTGGGCTTATTGTTCTCCTCGTTAAGCTCCAGCGGCACGATCTCCTGCGCGATGATCTGGTCGCCGCGGTCCGAACGCTCGAGCTTGCCCTTAATGCGAACAAACGCATCGGACAGCTGCGCACCGGTCTCGGGATCGACCTCGCCGTACAGGTACCCCTCGGCCTCCTTGTAGGTCTTGGGGAACACCACGACCGTGGCCTCGCCTTCCATGTCCTCGAGCTGCACGATGCCCATGGGGTCGCCGTTTTTGGTCACGCGCTTGGACACGCTCGAGACCATACCGGCCCACCACAGCGCCTTGCCCTCGGGAATCTCCTGGTTGATGGTGCCGCCCGTGGGGTTCTGCACTTCGTAGCCGGTATCGATCTGCGAGAACGAGAAGTCGCGCGCTTTGCTGAGCGCATACTCAAACGGGCGCAGCGGGTGGTCCGAGACATAGATGCCCAGAACCTCCTTCTCCTGGCTCAGCTTAAGGTGGCGGTCCCACTCCTGGCCGTCCGGATCGGGCACGCTCACCTCAAAGCCCGAGCCCTCGACATCGCCGAACATGTCGAAGAACGACGTCTGGCCGCTCGCACGATCCTTTTGGCGCTTCACGGCGGCATCGATGATGTTCTCGGGGTTATTCTTGTCCACAAAGTGCATCATCTGGCGACGCGGATACCCCGTGGAGTCGAAGGCGCCTGCCTTGATGAGCGATTCGATCACGCGACGGTTGGCCTGGCTCGAGTCCACGCGCTCGACAAAGTCGTGCAGCGTCTTAAACGGGCCGCCCGCCTCGCGCTCGGCGATAATCGCCTGCGCCACGCCAGTGCCCACGCCGCGGATGCCGGCCAGACCAAAGCGCACGCCCTCCTTGGTAGCCGTGAACTCGGTACCGGACTCGTTGACATCTGGCGAAAGCACGGGGATGCCGTCGTGACGGCACGCCGAGACGTAGTGCACGATCTTGTCGGTCTTGCCCGTATAGGACGTCAGAACGGCCGCCATGTACTCGTGCGGATAGTGCGCCTTGAGCCACGCCGTCTGCATAACCAGGATGGCGTAGCCGGCGGAGTGCGACTTGTTAAAGGCGTAAGACGCGAACTCGAGAACATCGTCCCAAATCTTCTGGGCGACCTCGCGCGTGTAGTTGTTCTTGATGGCGCCGTTCATCCAGTGGTCGTAGGTGGTCTCGTCCGAGCCATCCTCCCAGTGGAGCACCGTCGACGTGAGCAGCTTGATCTTTTTCTTAGCCACGGGCTTACGGATACGCGAGTCCGATTCGCCCTTGGAGAAGCCGCACATCTCGACGGAGATGAGCATAACCTGCTCCTGGTAGACCATGGTGCCGTAGGTTTCGCCCAGGATGTCGTCCAGACGGTCGTCGTAGGAGACGGCTGGCTCCTTGCCGTTCATACGGTTGATGTAGGACGAAACCATGCCGGCGCCCAGCGGGCCCGGGCGGTACAGAGCGATCAATGCCACGACGTGCTTGTATTCGGTGGGTTTCATGTTCTTGATCGTGGCCGTCATGCCGGCGGACTCGACCTGGAAGACGCCGGCGGTGTGGCCGGAGCCCATGAGCTTAAAGATCTCGGGGTCGTCAAAGGGAATCTCTTCCTCTTTGATGTCGATGCCGAAGTTCTTTTTGATATTTGCCTTGGCCTTGGAGATAACCGTCAGCGTGCGCAGGCCCAAGAAGTCCATCTTGAGCAGGCCCATGTCGGCAACGGTATGGCCCTCGTACTGGGTAATCTCGACGCCGCCCTTGGTGTCGAGCTTGGTGGGCACATGCTCGTTGACGGGGTCGCGGCAGATCAGAACGGCGCACGCGTGCACGCCCTCGCCACGGGTGAGGCCCTCAATCGAGAGCGCCGTGTCGATGATGCGGCGGGCGTCGTCGTCCTTTTTATAGGCCTCGGCAAAGTCGGGGTTAAACAGATCCTCTTTGCCGGGTTGTTTTTCGAGCACCTGCTTGAGCTTGACCTTGGGGTCGCTCGAGACCATCTTGGACAGGCGCTGGCCCATGTAGACCGGATAGTCCAGGACGCGCGCGGCGTCGTTGATGGCCTGCTTGGCCTTAATGGTCGAGTAGGTGATGACGTGGGTGACCTTCTCGGGGCCGTAGAGCTGGCGAACGTGCTCCACGACCTCGAGGCGCCGCTCATCGTCGAAGTCCATATCGATATCGGGCATCTCGGTACGCTGCGGGGACAGAAACCTCTCGAACATCAGGCCGTTCTCGAGCGGGTCGAACGCGGTGATGTTCATGGCGTAGGCGACGATAGCGCCGGCGGCCGAGCCACGGCCGGGGCCGACGCCGATGCCGTTGTCCTTAGCCCATTGCACGTACTCGGCGACGATCAAAAAGTAGGCGGCAAAGCCCTTGTCGCAAATGACCTTGTATTCGTACTCAAAGCGCTCTTTGATGTTGACGCCACCGATCTCGCGCGTGGCCCAGTCGTCACCATAGTGCTGGCGCAGGCCCTTCTCGCACTCGCGGCGGAACTGGCTCTCGTGCGTCTCGCCGGGATCGAGCAACGGGAAGCGCGGCAGGATGATGGAGTCCCAGTCCAGCTCCACGTAGCACTTGTCGGCGATCTCGAGCGTGTTGTCGCAGGCCTCGGGGCAATACGGGAACATCGCCCGCATCTCCTCCTCGGTCTTCATGTAAAACTCCGAGCCGGTCATACGCATGCGGTTGGGGTCGTCGACCTTGGCGTTCATGCCGATGCACATGATGACATCCTGCACGGGCGCATCCTCGCGGCGCAGGTAGTGGAAGTCGTTGGTGGCAATGACCTTGACGCCCACCTGCTTGGCAATATCGATGAGCGTGCGGTCCATCTGCTCGTCGGTCAGGCCGTTGTCGGTGGTGATGCCATGTTCCTGGATCTCGATGTAGAAGTCGCCGGGCTCGAAGGTGTCACGGAAGGTCTCGGCCCACTTGATGGCTCCCTCCATGTCGCCGCGGTCGATGTATTTGGGGATGATGCCCGCGATGCAGGCGCTCGTGCAGATCATGCCCTTGGCATGGCGGCGCAGGTTGTCGAGCGTCACGCGCGGCTTGTAGTAAAAGCCCTGCACGGCGGCCTCGGAGACCGTCTGCATCAGATTGACGTAGCCCTCCTGGTCCTTGGCCAGAAGAATCATGTGGTAGAGCTCGGGCTTGTGGTCGCGGGCGAGCGTCTCGTCCGGCGTAAAGTAGACCTCGCAGCCAAAGATGGGCTTGATGACCAGGGGCGGCTTGAGCTCGTCGATATTGCCCTTCTCGTCCCACATGGCCATGTCCTTCACATACTGGGCATGCTCGCGCGGGTTTTCCTCGGGATCGGGCTCCACCAGCTCGTCGCGGCGGTCCTTTTCCAAGAAGGCCTTGTCGTGGCTCCAGGTTTTGTACTCGGGCGTGTTGTGGTTGACGGCGTCGCAGGCCAGCGCCAGGTCGGGCACGCCATACATGTAGCCGTGGTCGGTAATGGCCACGGCGGGCATGCCCAGCTCAACGGCACGGTTGACCATATCCTGGATACGGGTTGCGCCGTCGAGCATGGAGAAGACAGTGTGATTGTGCAGATGGACGAATGCCATGTGATGAGCTCCGATGCGGGTTCGTGTTCTGACTGAACGATTTTACCGCACGGCACGGACAGCACCCGAACCTAGCCAAACCAACACGGCTCCTCTTGCAGTTGCGGTGAAATAGTTCCTGTTTAGCGGTCTATGGAGCCCAAACAGGAACTATTCCACCGCAAGTTATTGGGGAATGGAGTGCGGGCAGCCCCGGTCGGGCTAAAGATTGTAGGTGACTACTTGGGGCTCGGCGGGTTCGACGAAGATGGTTGGATCCGGCTGCTCCACGCGGACGAACTTGACGGTCACGGCCTCAAAGCCCGCCTTATGCAGAACATCAGCGTAGACGCGCGCCTGCAGGGCGTGCTTCTCCTGCAGCTGCTCCGGCGTCTCGTCCGGCGTGCCGCCCGTCTTGTAGTCGATGACCAGCGCGCGTGACGAATCTGCCGGGTTCGTCGCCAAAGCATCGATGGCGCCCTCGGCATAAGCACCGTAGCGAGCGATGTCCTTGTCCTCGCAGCCCAGTGAAAAGAACGGCACCTCGGCGCGAACGCACGGCCACGCGAGCAGGTCGGCACGAACAGCAGACTTGAGCCAGCGGTCCAGGGCAACGTCGAAGCGTTCGCGCTGCTCCGGCGTCAGGCACCACAGGCGCGCCAGCGCATCGGCACGCTCAGCGGGCAGCGCATCGGCACCCATCTCGATGAGCCACTGGCAGGCGGCGTGGAAGGCCGAGCCCAGCGCCATGGGGTTGCCGGCGGGCTCGACAGCGGCCACGTCCGCATCCGTCATCTCCGAGCCATCCGACTCCGCATCATCGCCAGCCTCGTCCATGGGCACATGTGCCTCGGCGGCACGGTCCTCGGACTCGGCATGCAGCGCCGCGGCGATTGACGAGTAGCTATACGAATCACGCATCGGATACGGACAGATGCCCATGCGCACGCCCACTGCCTGGGGATACACAAGCTCAAACGAATCGGGCTTGGGGTCGGCAGGACCGGGGACGATTGTACTGGCCAAATCGTCGGCAGCATCTGTATCGGCATCGCCACGAACAAGCCTGCCCTCGACATCCAGCGAAGCGTTGGCCTCAAACGCCTGCTCGCCAAACGTAAAGTCCGCCAGCGAAATGAGCTCGTAGTCGCCCGGCCTGGAGTTGTCGAACACCAGGCGGTCGCTATCGAGCTGCGGCATACCCAGAGCGTCCGTCGGCAGGATGCGGCGCAGCACGTCGTAGGTCAGATCCGTCTCGACATCGAAGGTCGGCGCCGTCACCTTGCCGCGGCTCACGCCGGCGTCCATCGCCAAAATGACCAGCTCACGCGCTCGCGTCATGGCGACATAGAGCAGACGAGCCCGCTCCTCGAGCGAAAGCTGCAGGTCGTCGTTGCGCAGGCGGGCAAATGCCTCGGCGGGAGAGCCCGTCGCGCATACGTCCTCCATAAGCTCCGGCGGCAGCCACAGCGACGTGCCCTTGCCCTTAAACGCGTGTTCAAACTGCTTTTTGACGTCATCGCCCTTCACGAAGGTCCCGTCGGCAAGCTTAACGCCATCGAAGCGCGCCGGCAGCGCCACGACTTGCGCTCTGCCCTCGACGCGACCCATCTGTGCCGCACCGGACGATTTGCGCACGCCAAAACACTCGGCAACCGCCACGACCGGATACTCCAGGCCCTTGGACGCATGCACGGTCATGATGCGCACCGCGCCGTCGCCCTCCTCGTTGAGGGCACCCGGGGCTTCCTTGCCCGCCAAGAAGCGGTCGAAGGCCAGCGCGATGGAACGCGGCGAGTTACCGAACTCGGCCTCCGCCTCGGCCACGGCGTCGAGCGCCTTGAGCACGTTGGCGGCAATGGCCTTCCCCTCGGGGCCGCGCTGCGCCAGACGCACGAACCAGCCGGAGGCATTGACCGCGTCGCGCGCGATGGCGGCGAACGAATCGCGTCCCACGCGACGAAGCGCGTAGCGCAGTACCTCGCGGGCACGCGTCACGAGCGGCAGGTTCTGCAAACCCGGCACATCGGAATCGCTCATGATGCCCACATCGATATTGCGGCGCGACGTCTCGCCCGTCTGCTCGTCGAGCTTGGTCGCCAGCGCCAGGAACTCCTGGGCGCCGAGCGCAAACATCGGCGAGGCGAGCAGCGGCATAAGGCCCTGCGCCGTATCGGCCGGATTGGCGAGCGCGCAGACCAGGGCACGCACCGTCTGCACCTCGGTAGCCTGGGCAAAGACCGAGCCGCCCGCGATGACGCAGTCGAGCCCCTGATCGCGGAAAGCCTGCGCGTAGACATCTGCGTTGGTCATGCGGCCCAGCAACAACACCATGCTGCCCTGGGGCTGGCCCGCTTTGACGAGCGCTTGGAACCGCTCGGCAATCGCGCGAGCTTTCGCCTGCGTTCGCTCCTGCGTGCTGCCACCGGCAACGAACAGCGCCTGGCGGCGCGAAGCCTTTGCCTTGAGCTTGTCCTCGCGATCGTCACTCGGCTCAAGATCCAAGAACCCCTGCATCAAACCACCGGTATTGCCGTCAAAGACGCGCGCCACATAGCGCAGCACCTCGTCGTGGCTGCGGAAGTTGCGGACAAGCTTGACGAGCTCGCCGGCGGGGACATCGGATGCGACAGCCGTCTCGGGCGCCGCCATCGAACCCACCTTGCGCTCCTGGCGACGGAATACCTCGACCTCGGCGCCACGAAAGCGGTAGATCGACTGCTGTGCATCGCCCACGGTACACAGCGCGCGCTCCCCCGCGCCCGTCAGATAGCGAATCAAATCGACCTGCATCTGATCGGTATCCTGGAACTCATCGATCATGACCATCTTAAAGCGGCCCTCATAGGCAGCTCGAATAGCCGGGTAGTCGCGCAGCGCCTCGTACGCCATGCGCAGCAGGTCGTTGTTATCGAGCGCGGACTGGCCGGCCTTGAGCGCGCGGTACTCCGCCTCCACAGCACGAGCAAGCCCCACCAGCGCATCGAGCGCCGGACCGCCGCAGGCAAGCACGATATTGATAAACGCATCGGCCGCCTCGGCCTTGAGTAGCTCCACCTGCTCCCTAGGAAACGCCTTGCTCGCCCGAGGCATGCTGCACGACACCATGAGTCGCGCCGCATCCTCCATGGTTTTGCCGCTCGCCTCAAACGCGTCGATGGCGTCGAGTGCCGCCTGCGCTTTCTCGGTCGCGGCTTTGCTTGCGCCCAGCGCCACACGGTATGCATCGGCAAGCGCCGAGGTATCGGCCTGGCCACGCGCCACACGCACATCGTCCATGCCGCCCGGCAGCTGGCTCGATAGCTCCAACAGGTCGCGCACCAGGCCTTTGATGGTGGTACCGGCGCCAAACGGCCCGCCCTCGCCCGCCATGGGATACCAGGCGTAGAGGGTCTTAAGCGAAGCGGCGAGCTCGGGCGCGGCATCGGGCGCCGTCGCGCGCCCCAGCACATGCTCAACAGCCTGACCCATAAGCTCGTCGGTATCGGTGAGCACCGTGAACTCGGGGTCGATGCCCAGCTCCAGCGCGTGCGCGCGCAGGATACGCGAGCACATGCCGTGAATGGTCGAGATCCACGCGTCGTCGACGGTCAGCGCTTCCTCGTCCATGCCCTCGTCGATAAGCGCACGGCGTACGCGGTCGCGAATCTCGGCCGCGGCGTCTTTGGTAAAGGTAATGGCGAGCACCTGGTCCAGATGCTCGACAAACGGACCGGATTCGGGCGAGAGCGCATAGACGATGCGGCGCGTGAGGGTAAAGGTCTTGCCCGAGCCGGCACCCGCCGAGACAAACAGCGGGCGGTCGAGCGTTTTGACGACTTGCAGCTGTTGCGGCATCAAAGTCGAAAGATCCATGGTCTACACATCCCTCCTTACAAACGTTCCTTCGTGGTTATACGAGCAGCGGGCATGCGCGGCCTGCGTCGACGCCGGGTCGACAGCAGCGACGTTGCCCGCCTCGAGTTCGCGCAAGCGCTCGGCGATGCCGGCCTCCACGCGATCGAGCAGGGCGTCGAAGTCCATGCTGCCACCCTCGCCGGGGAAACCTTTCTTAAGGCCCGGGATGCGGCCGTCGCCGCGCTCTTCCTCGAGCAACTCGGCACTCGCCGCACCACGCAGCGCGGGTTTGCCGCCCTTGGTCGAAAAATAGAGCGCAGCGCGAGCATCTAGGCCCAGCGCCCGGCGCATGGCCTGGGCGTAGATAAGCGTTTGGGTATGTGGTGGCAACCAGCGCGGATCGTCGATGGGTGCCGTGCCCGATTCCTCGTCGCGCACCGTAGGGTCGGCGAGCTTAAACTCCTCGACACCCGAACGATGCTTGTAGTCAATTACCACGGCGCGATTCTCGGCATCCACGTCAACGCGGTCGATGCGCCCACCGAGTGGCCAACCGGCATACTCGACCTTAAGCTCATTAAAGGCGAACTCAAGGTAGCGCGGGGCAAAGGGGGCAAGCGCCTCGGACTCGTAGGCAAGCACGCCTTCCAGCTGCGGCAGAATCTCGGCCACCTGGCGCTCCTCCACTGGAGAGAGCGGCACCAGCGGGCCCTCGGTACCGCGCTTGCCGGCGTGCTCGGCCAAGGTCTCGTCAAAGACCTCGCGCAGCAGCTCCTGTGCGCGCGACAGATTCGTGGGCGTCACGCGCTCCATGCCCTCCTGCGGAAGACGTGCATGCAGGTGCTCCAGCACGTCGTGGACGAAGTTGCCCTTCTCCATGTTGCCAAAATCCGCGTCGATAGACTGGGGCTTGACGCGATACGACACGAACCAGCACAGTGGACAGGTAGAATAGGCCTCGATCTGCGAGGCGGACGTCAGGCGCGGCACAAGCGGCGCGTCCTCGCCCTCACCGTCGCGGTGGCGCAGGACCAAATACGGCACGGCCTCGGCACTCAGATGCTGAGGGGCTTCACAGGTCACGCGCTCGCGCTTGAGGCCTTCGCCTGCCGCGGGATCGAAGTCCCTTACGATATCGCCCTCACCCACGCACTTCGCCTTGTCGGCGCCAGTGGCCTTAGCATCGCCAGTGGCCTTAGCATCGTCAGCGGCCTTGTCGGCGCCGGCGTCCTTGTCGGCGTCAGCGGCCTCGGCATGCGCCCGCAACTCGGTCCACACGGCCGCCGGATAGCACTCGCGCGCCTGGCGATCGTGCGTCACGCGCGCAAGCGCAACCGGGCCGCGTGCCGCCTGCATCGCGTG